>JACIXC010000008.1 GCA_014360655.1 Actinomycetota bacterium
ACGCTGGAGGAAGAAAGGCGGATGCCGTAGTCCCTCTTGAGGATCACCGCTATCTTGTGCTTGGACCAGGCGGGGTGCTCTCTCCTTAAGTCGCAGATGAGCTGGATCGTCTGCCAGGGGATCTCCGAGACCCTTTTCCTTTTCGGGGTGCGGGGGAGGTCCTCCAGTCCCCTGAGGCCCCGTTTCAGGTACCTCTTCAGCCACTTGTAGAAGGTGGTGGGGGAGATGGCGAAGTGGCGGCAGGTCATCCTGGCATTTCCGCAGCTGCGAAAGTGCTCTATCCAGCGCAGCCTCCTTCTGGCCTCCCTGGAGAGGACCTCGCCCATCATTCTCTCCAACTCCCATTGATGGGGAAGCCTGGTGTGGTAGATACTAGTAGTGGTTCCAACTGAACCCTTCATTTGGACACCTCCTTGCTCTGCTTCGTTTATCACAAAGCAAGTATAGGGGGTGTCCACCATGTTTATGAACCCGGGCAAGCCCATGACCGCGCTCAGTGCCCCCGCTTTTGGGCGTGGGACGCCGCAGGCGGCGACGACGACGGCGTTCCTCCTGCGGCCATGCGGGGCCGAGGTGGGAGTTTCCCCGACACGTGGGTGGGAACGGCGCGCGGGGCTTACCTTCCCATGTATGGTCCCGGGAGCGGCGTGAGAGGATGAGCGACGCGATCGTGCGACGCGATCGTGTAAAGAATAAGGTGGGTTTGAGGAAAGATCTCCACAATGGGAGAGAAACGCCACCCGGGGATCACATTGCACATTCCCTCGATAAATGGTAATAGTATGTGGAGTGAAATATCGTACGCAGCAGAGACGCAGTCAAATCGAGGAAAGTGATGGAGCAGGGCAAGGAGCAGGTCCCCGCGGTTCCGCGTTCCGCGGAGCCGTATGAATCCCCGCATGACCGGAACCTCCTATCCCTTCCATCCTGAGAACGAAAGCGGGAGGTAAGAGGATGAGTCACGCCAACGAAAGACTGTTCGACCACAAGCTGGCACGGGAATGGAAGATGAAGAAATCCCGCGCCGAAAAGGATAAGCGCATGGACCTGAAGGAGGCCGTCGCCACCCTGGTGGAGGACGGGGACTCCCTCATCGAGACGGGCTTTTCCTACGTGCGCGGTCCCATGGCCGCCTACTGGGAGATCGGCCGCCAGCGCAAGAAGGACCTGGTGGGGATATTCACCCCCGGGGGGATGAACGCCGCCTGGCACGAGTTCGGGGGGCTGGAGGGCGCCCACGTGGCCTACGTGGGGGCGGAGATGCGCGGGCTGCTGATGCCCTTCCGGAGGGGGGTGCAGGAAGGAACCTTGAAGGTCTACTCCGAGTGGAGCCACGGCGGGCTGGCGCTCGCCCTGCGCGCCGCCGAACAGGGCGTGAACTACGTGGCCTGCAAGTCCATGCTGGGCACGGACATCATGCGCACCAACCCCTATATCAAGGAGGCCAAAGACCCCTGGACGGGCGAGCCGGTATGCCTGGTGCCCGCCATGTACCCCGACGTGGCCATCTTCCACGTCCACCACGCCGACAAGTACGGCAACAGCCGCATCTGGGGGCCGGCGGTCAACGACACGGCCATCGCCATCGCGGCGCGCAAGGTCATCGTCACCTGCGAGCGCATAGTGAGCACCGAGGACATCCGCTCCAATCCCTACCAGGTGATCATCCCCCATTACTGCGTGGACGCGGTGTGCGAGGTGCCCTTCGGCGCCTACCCCGGGGACATACCCGGCATGTACTTCTTCGACCGCCGCCTGCAGGAGCGGGTGATCCGGGTGGAGTGGAAGACCGTGGAGTCGACCAGGGAATGGTACGAGAAGTACATCCTGGGAACCAAGGACCACTTCGAGATGATCCAGCTGGTGGCCGAGGAAGAGGGGATGAACGTGCTCGAGTACATGAAGCGCCTGGAGCAGCTCTCCTGCGACGCCAGCTACTTCGGGCTGGGTTACTGGGGAGTCGGCGGGGAGCGTGAATGGAAATACGAGGAAGTGGCCAAGAGGGCCATCTGAGGAGGGTTGCGAGATGAGCGATATCCAATATACTCCACGGGAACTGCTGGCCTGCGTGGCGGCCAGGTTGATAAAGGACGGGGAAAGCGTGTTCGTGGGCACCGGCCTGCCCCTGGTGGGGGCCCTGCTGGCCAAGAAACTGCACGCGCCGAACATGATGGCCATCTACGAGTGCGGGGCGGTGGACCCGGAGCCGCGGGTCCTCCCCTGGTCCGTCTCCTGTTCCTGGACACATTACAAGGCCCCCACCATCCTCTCCATGTCCTCGGTCTTCGGGCACAGCCGCGCCGGCTATGCGGACGTCGGCTTCCTGGGCGGGGCCCAGATCGACATGTACGGGAACATCAACGCCACCGTCATCGGCGATTACGAGCATCCCAGGGTGCGCCTCACGGGGTCGGGGGGCGCCAATGACATCGCCTCCCTTTGCGGCAGGGTCATCTTCATGGGCCTGCACCTGCCGGAGCGCTTCCCGGAGCGCGTCGACTACATCACCACGCCGGGTTTCCTCGACGGCCCGGGGGCGCGGGAGCGCGCCGGCCTGGTGGGCGGAGGCCCCTGGAGGGTCATCTCCCACCTGGGGGTCATGGGCTTCGACGAGGAGACCTGCCGTATGAAGCTCATCTCCTTCCATCCCGGGGTGACGCCTGAAGTCATCCAGCAGTTCACCGGGTTCGAGCTCATCATCCCCGACGACGTGGAGGAGACCCCCAAGCCCACGGAGGAGGAGCTGCGCCTCCTGCGCGAGGAAGTCGACCCCTGCCAGCTCTTCTGCTTCTGAGCCCGGGTGTGACGGGAAGCGAGCGGGCCATGTTTAAGGCCCGGGAGAGGGACCGCTCTCCCGGGCCCTTTCATGCCCGGCGTCTTCCCGGCGCAGGTCCGCCGGGCAAAGGAGGATAGAGGTGAACGGGGAAGGCACTTGGCTACCAGCCGTGCACCCGATGTCGTCCCCGGGCACCGGGCTTTCAGGCCGTTTCGCAGGCGCGGTATGCAGGCGATGAGAATTTCTGCAGGTTGCTTCAGCCGTATATCCGAGGGCGCATCAAGGTCGCCACGGACCTCAAGGAGCTTCCCAGACGATCCCGCCGGTGGTGCGCTCTACCGCCCACAGCCTCTTGGGTGGGACGAGGAAATCGCTCAGGTTGACTCCCTCCCTGGCCAGGGAGGCCCAGTCCCCATGCACGAGCAGCATGAGCTGCTCGTAGTTCAGGCGCTGCAGGGAGGCGACCACGTCGAGGCTGGTCCCCCCGGCGGCCAGCTCATCCAGGAAGGCATGGAACACCGCTTCCGCCCTTCCCGGCCCCGCCGCGAGTCCGGCGGGAACCCGCTCCCCCGCCGCGCCTGCATCGCTCTCGGAGGTATTGCCGTCCGCAACCCCCCCTCCCATGCCGGTGTCGAACGTGGTACCCACGATGTCGGACGTCGGGCCCAGGTTGACGCCGGGAAGAAGACGATCGGCCAGGTCGCGGATGAGGGCCTCGCTCACCTTCAGGCTCTCTTCTCCTGCCGTGGCCGCCATGTGCATGGAGGGGGGGACCTCGGGGTCGGGGAAGAGGAGGTAATCCTCGGGGCCGCTGAGCGAGATGAGCCAGCATTCCCTCCCGTTCACCCGGGCCAGCTCCGCGTGGCAGGGGAGCAGGGGCGCCTCCTCCCGCCCCATGGCCGATGAGACGCACCTCTTCAGCTCCTCCGCGTCCTGACCCGCCGCGGTTGCCTGCGCTGCCAGGTCGTTCACGAGTCGTTCCTGCAGGACGGAGAGGGAGGCTTGCTGCGCGCCGGCCGCGAGCGGGTACCAGTAGGCGGAGTAGAAGGCGAGGCGTGACCCGAGGTCTTCACGGTAAGCAGCCAGCTCTGCGTCGGTGTAATCCCTGCCGGACACGGACAGGGTAGGCCGCACCGTAACGGCGCCCTCTGCCATGGGAATATTTTCCATAACGGCCATGTCTTCACCCGCCCCCGTGTCCCGTGACCGGACGCCCGGGGGCGCCTCCTCACCCCGGGGGGCTTCCTGGACCGTCACGGCGGGTTCGCGATGGCGGAGGAGAGGCCAGGCGATCCCCGTGGCGAGCAGGGCCAGGATGGCGACGGCGGCGATGCCCGCGGGAACGAGTTTGCGGGAGGAGACGTGGATGCGGGAGGTTGTGGGAGGAGAGGCCATCTCCTGCCGGAGGCGGTTGAGAAGCCGTCGCGTTTCCAGGTCCGTGGGCACCACGGCGGGAAGGTCCGCCAGGGCGCCCAGCAGAAACTTCATGCGGTCCAGGCTGTGCGCGCAGCGGAGGCAGGAACCCAGGTGGTTTCCCAGTTCCCCTGCCGTCCCGCCGTCCAGTTCCCCGTCCAGGTAGGGACCGATGAGCCTTTTCGCTTTCTTACACCTCATGCCCGCATCCCGTGGTCGATCTCATGCCCGCATCACGTGGCCTTCCCGTTCTTCTTCACCAGGCACTGCATTAGATGAAGGCGCCTTTCCATCTGTTCCCCCTCAAACCGTCTTCTCAATCCGTCTCCTCGCCGCCGATCTCCTCGCGGCACATCTCCTCACGGTACCCCTCCAGTTCCCCCGCCAGGCGCGCCCGGGCCCGGTTAAGGCGGGACTTGACCGTGCCGAGGTTTATGTCCAGGATCTCGGCCACCTCCTTGTAATTGCAGCCGCTGATGTCGTGCAGGTAGATCACTTCCTTGAACTTGGGCGGCAGCCTCCTGATCGCCTCCTGCACCTTCCTGCGCACCTCCTCCCTCTCCATGCTCTCCTCGGGGCCTTCGAGCCCCTCGTCGGGAAGGAGCTGCTCCATCTCCGGCATGTCCTCGCCGGGGGATTCGGAGAGGGAGACGTGGCGGCGGGCGCGGCGCGCGTGGTCGTGGCAGGCGTTGAGCGATACGCGGTAGAGCCAGGTGGAGAACTTGGCCTCTCCGCGGAAGGAACCCAGCTTGCGCAGCAGCAGTATGAATACCTCCTGGCAGACGTCGGCGGCATCGTCGCGGTTTCCCAGCAGGCGGCAGGCCATGTTCAGGACCACGGGGTGGTAGCGCCTCACCAGCTCCTCGAAGGCCTCCCGGTCGCCCTCGAGAAACGCCCGCACCAGCTCCTCGTCCGGGAGCCCATGTCTTTCACCGCCTTCGTCATCGCGCATGGTCATGTCCTCGCTTAACGGGCCGGGCAAGGTTTAGGTAATTTTAGCACAGGGTTTTGGCACGGGACCGGAGCGCCTCCCTCTCCCCCGGCCCGCCACCGGCCCGCGAGCGGCCGGCGCGGCCGAAATGCTGTGTTATAATGCCCTCGAAAAATGCCCTCGAAAAATGCCCTCGAACAAGGCGGCGGAGAGAGGAAAGAGGGGAAGGGGATGGAAAAGGCCCTCCTTTCGGGGAACGAGGCGGTGGCCCTGGGCGCTTTCCACGCGGGGGTGCGTGTGGCGGCGGCTTATCCCGGTACCCCCTCCACCGAAATCCTGGAAGAACTTTCCAGGAACCCTGGTGTTTACTGCGAGTGGGCGCCCAACGAGAAGGTGGCCCTCGAGGTGGGGATCGGGTCCTGCCTGGGCGGTGCGCGCACCCTGGTGGCCATGAAGCACGTGGGGCTGAACGTGGCCGCCGACCCCTGGATGACCCTTCCCTACATCGGGGTCAACGCGGGCCTGGTGCTGGCGGTGGCGGACGACCCCGGCATGCATTCCTCCCAGAACGAGCAGGACAGCCGTTACTACGCCCGCATGGCGGGCGTCCCCATCCTCGAGCCCTCCGACAGCCAGGAGGCATACGATATGGTTAGGGCGGCCCTGGAGCTCTCCGAGAGATACGATACCCCCGTCATGCTGCGCCTGGAGACGAGGGTGAGCCATTCCCGCGGCGTGGTGCGCTACCGCCGCGAGCGGCTGGAGGTGGACCTCCCCTACGAGAAGGACGCAGTCAAGCGGGTGATGATCCCCGGGCACGCGCGCCTGCGCCATCCGGTGCTGCTCGGGCGCCTGGAGGAGCTGGCACGCGCGGCGGACGAATCCCCCTTCAACCGGGTAGAGATGAGGTCGCCCAAGGTGGGCCTCGTGACCTCCGGGGTGTGTTACCACTACGCGCGGGAGGCCTTCCCCGAGGCCTCCGTCATCAAGCTGGGCTTCCCCTACCCCTTTCCGGAGAGGACGCTGCGCGATTTCGCCTCCCACTTCCACCGCCTCTACGTGGTGGAGGAGCTGGAGCCCTTTCTCGAGGAGGGGCTCAAGGCCATGGGGCTGGACGTGGTGGGGAAGGCCAGGGTCCCCAGGGACGGCGAGCTCGACCCGGACCTGGTGGGGGAGAGCCTTGGAGAACTCATCGAGGCGGACAGCGGGATCAAGAACGGGGGATGGGACCGTCCGGAGGAGGGCACGCCCCTTCCGTCCGCGGCCGACCTGCCCGTGCGGCCCCCCGTGATGTGCCCGGGATGTCCCCACCGCGGCCTCTTCCACGTGCTCGCACGGCTGAAGCTGGTGGTTTCCAGCGACATCGGTTGCTACACCCTGAGCGTGCTGCCGCCTCTCTCCGGGATTGACTGCCAGGTCTGCATGGGGGCGGGCGTGGGCATGGCCCTGGGGCTGGAGAAGGCCTTCGCGAGCAGCGCGGCCAACGCGGAGAGGCGCGGCAGGGTGGTGGGCGTGCTGGGGGATTCCACCTTCATCCACGGCGGCATAGCGGGCCTCATCGACATGGTCTACAACCGCACCACCTCGACGATCATCATCCTGGACAACCGCACCACGGCCATGACCGGTTTCCAGGACCATCCGGGGACGGGTAAGACCCTCATGGGAGAGGAGACCCATGCCCTGGACCTGGAGGAGCTCTGCCGCGCGGTGGGGGTGGAGTCGGTGCGTGTCGTCGACCCCTGGGACCTGGCGGCGACGGAGGAGGCGGTGCGGGAGGAGGTGGACGCCGACCGCACCTCGGTGATCATCTCCAGGAGGGCGTGCACGCTGCGCGAACGAGCGGAGCGCCCCGCTTTCCGCGTGGAGGAGGAGGAATGCACGGGGTGCAAGAGATGCATGCGCCTGGGGTGCCCGGCCCTGGTAATGCGGGGAGACAAGGCATGGGTGGACGAGAGCCTGTGCGCCGGATGTTCCCTTTGCGCCCAGCTCTGCGGCGCGGAAGCCCTGCGGGAGGTGTGGGACCATGGCTGACGTTGTCCTGGCGGGCGTGGGGGGCCAGGGGAACGTGCTCTCCGCCCGCATCCTGGCGGAGGTAGCCATGCAGGCAGGCTGGGACGTGAAGACCTCGGAGGTGCACGGCATGGCGCAGCGGGGAGGAAGCGTGGTATGCATGGTGCGCTGGGGAGAAGAGGTGCACTCCCCGCTCATCCCGCGGGGGAGGGCTGATTTCCTCCTGGCCTTCGAGCTCCTCGAGGGATTGCGATACCTTGAATACCTGCGCGCGGGGGGAACGGCGGTGGTCAACGACTACCGGCTGGACCCCCTCACGGTCCTGCGGGGAGACGCCCGCTACCCGGAGGATGCCCTGGAGCTAATACGGGCACGTGCCGGCGAATGCGTGGTTCTCGACGCGCGGGAGGCGGCGTCGAGGGCGGGCAGCCCGCGCGCTATCGGCTCCTGCCTCCTCGGGGTCCTCTCCCGTTTTCTCGCTTTTCCCGAGGAGGCCTGGGACGGCGCCCTGCGCCGCCTGGTCCCCTCGCGTGCGTTGCAGTCCAACCTGGAAGCCTTTGCCATGGGCAGGGGAAAGGCGGTATAACGCCCGGCTCGGGCGCCGGCATCGGCCCCGGCGTGCAAAACACGTGCGCGGGAAGCGCCCGTGCCGCGATAAGGGGGTTTCCGGTGGGCAGGAAACTGGAGAAATGCGCCTGGTCGGAGGGGAACACCTTCCACAACTGCGAGTTCGAGGACCTGGAGCGACTGACGCGCCAGAAGGAGGAGGCGGGCATGACGGTTAGCGTCTGCCTCCCCAGCATGAACGAGGCCACCACCATAGGCCCCATCCTCGAGACCATACGGGAGCGATTGATGGAGGGGATCCCGCTGGTGGACCAGCTCTGCGTGGTCGACGGGGGCAGCCATGACGGGACAAGGCGGGTGGCGAAATCGGCGGGCGCGGAGGTTTACCTGCAGAAGGACATCCTTCCCGGCACCTTCCAGCCCCTGGGGAAGGGGGACGCCCTGTGGAGGAGCCTCTTCTGCATGCGGGGGGATATCGTGGTGTGGGTAGACTCCGACATCCGCAATTTCCACCCCCGTTTCATATACGGCATCGTGGGCCCCCTCCTCACGCGCCCCCACATCCGCTTCGTGAAGGGCTTTTACCAGCGTCCCATCCGAGCCGAGCACCGCCTGCTCCCCAGCGGTGGAGGCAGGGTGACGGAGCTGGTGGCCCGCCCCCTGCTCAGCTTCTTCTACCCCGAGTTGACCGCCCTCATCCAGCCCCTCTCGGGGGAGTACGGCGGCGAGAGGTCACTCCTGGAGAGGATACCCTTCTTCTCCGGTTACGGCGTGGAGATAGGCATGCTCATCGATATCTACAATCGCTACGGAATGGATGTGATCGCCCAGGTGGACCTGGAGGAGAGGCAGCACCGCAACCAGACCCTTCCCGCCCTGGGAAGGATGTCGTTCCAGGTCATGCAGGCCGTGTTCAAGCGCCTGCAGGAGGAGGGGAGGATGGCCTTCCGGCAGCCTTACAGCGTGGAGATGGCACAGGTGGACTACCGTGACGGTGAATACATCCTGGATAAGAGGATGCTGGCGGTGGAAGAAAGACCCCCCGCCGTCGAGTTGCGCGAGTACAGGGATCGTTTCGGGGGAGATTGAGGGTGGGCGGAACCGGAAGGCAGGGCTTGCACGGGGCGTGCATGGGCGGAGGGAAGCGGGCGTGAGCGAAGGGAAGCGGAAGGGCGTGGTCGGGACTGGGCGGAGGCGGACGATAAGGGTCCCGGCATGGGAGTCTCGCGGGAAGATAGAGGCGGGATGAAATGGGAAAACGACCTGTGGGGGAGGACCACGCCGAGCTCGCGCGGGCGGCGGAAGACTACGGGCCCCGCGCGCGCTGGCCGAGGGTGAGGGAATCCCTGGGGGACATCCGGGTCGTCTACACAGACCTGGATGGGACCATGATGGGCCCCGGGGGGTGCTTTTTCCGGAACCTCGCGGGGGAGTTCACGCTGCGCCCGGCGCGGGTCCTCATCCGGGCGTTGCGGCGGGGGGTGGACGTGGTGCTCGTGTCGGGGAGGAGCGGCAGGCAACTGATGGGGGACGCCCGGCTTCTCGGTCTGCGCAACTACATAGCGGAGCTGGGCGTGGAGACCGTTTATGACCTGGGCGAGGAGGTGGTGGTGAACGCCGGTGATTTCGGGGAAGGCGGCGCGGGGCTCCTCGCGGCCATCATGGAAAGCGGTGCCGTGGACTTCCTTCTCGACGAGTACCGGGGCCGCATCGAGTACCATACGCCCTGGTCGGAGACGCGGGATTGCACCCCCCTCTTCCGCGGCCTGGTGGACCTGGAGGAGGTGAACGACATCATCGCGCGGCGTTTCCCGGGCCTGGTGCTGGTGGATAACGGCGTACTCCCCCGCACCAGCCCCACCCTCGAGGTCCCCGAGGTCCACGCCTATCACCTGGTGCCGGTGGGTGTGAGCAAGGAGCGGGCGGTGGCGGAGGACATGCGCCGCAGGGGTTTCGGGCGCGAGGAGGCCATAGCGGTGGGGGATTCCGGGGCGGACCTCGCCTTCGCCGGCGTGGTGGGAGTGTTCTTCCTGGTGCGTAACGGTCTTTTCGCCAACCCGCAGCTGCTGCCCGTGGTGTCGGAAGTTGAGAACGTCGTGGTCACGGAGGGTTTCCTCAACGATGGCTGGGCGGAAGCGCTGGAGCTGGCGGTCTTGGGAGCCTGATCGTAGGCCGCCCCCTAGCGCGGGCGCCTTCTCGCTCTGAGAACGGTAGAAACATCCAATCCCCTCGGCGTGCGCCGGAAACCCCCTCGAGCAGCGCCCCCGCCTTCCCGCGGCACCCGCCGCCCATCTCGCCTTCATGCAGGGCGAGCGAAGCCAGGCTGCCTTCCCGTTCATCCCGCGCGGAAGCCCTTTCGCCCCTACCATACAACCGCTGAAGGAATAACTTTAGGTGCGGGAGAAAAAAGTCGATAAACTTACAGATATAAATCTCCAGGTTGAGGGATACCCCTCTGCCGGGGGATATGACGGTAAGAGCCTTTCGCGCAGGATGAATTAGGCCGTGGGTACAAAGCCGGGACAGCTAGGGGTGTGGCCTTGGACCTGAAGAAAAAGCTGATCCTCTTCGCCAGGCTCATCCGCTTGTTCGTATATCTCTACGTGCTACTGCAGTACATTATCTCCCGCGGCTATTTCGAGCGGGCCAGTGTCTTACCGGTCATCATCGGGATGGGCGTGTTCTACGTGGTGATCGACCAGGTCATCTTCCACGTCCCCGAGAAGAGATTCAGGTTGACCTGCCTCTGCCTCCTCCCCCTCGAAATGCTGCTCATCTCCCTGCTCGTGTACTTCACCCGCTCCCATCCCTTCACGGAGTTCGACTTCCTCTACGCCCTGCCGGTGGTGAACGTGGCCCTCTGGTTCGGGTTGAAGGAGGGGATTTCCTTCGGGGTCCTGGGCGGTGCGATCATGGCCGGCACCATCGCCCTCTCCGGCCGGCTGACGGGCCTCGATGCCGTGGGGGCGACCATCGGCCGCGCCGGGTTTTTCCTCATCAGCGCCTTCGTGACGGGTTACATGTCGGAGTTCGCGGACCGGGAGAGCATGGAGAAGGCGAGGAGGGTGGTGGAGCTCACCGCCCTCTCCGGTTTCGCCACCCTGTTCGAATCGACCCTCAACGAGAACCGCGTCTATGAGAACCTGTGCGAGGCGGTGTACAGGAGCATCAACCCAGACGTGGTCCTCGTCTTCCGGCTGGACAGGGACAGCAACCGGCTCACGGTGGTCGCCAGCGAGGGGGTCAGGGGAAGCGACGCGGAGCTGAGCCTGCCCCACGACTACGGGCTCATCGGCAAGGTGCTGGAGAGCAGGGAGTCCATGTTGATAGAGGACACCGAACTGGAATGGGGGTACCGCCAGTTCCTCGAGACCTACCGCATAAGGTCGGCCCTGTACTCCCCATTGAAGTGGCGTGACGAGATCTACGGGGTGGTCTTCGCGGGCAACCAGCTGAAGGACAGCTTACGCGTGGATGACCTCAACCTCCTCTCGGCGCTGGCGGTACAGGCCGCGGTGGCCGTGCACAACTCGCGGCTGTACGCGGACCTCGAGGACCGCATCGGTGAACTGCACGCCATCTTCGAGATAGACAAGGCCATCACCTCGGCTATAGAGCTCAACACGGTGCTGCAGCAGATCGTGCAGATGAGCCTCACCCTGCTGGGGGCCAAGAACAGTTCCATCATGCTCCTGGACGAGGAGAAACAGGAGCTGGTCATCGCCGCCTCCCACGGCCTCTCCGAGGAATACCTGGGGAAGGGGAACATAAAGGTGGGGGAGAGCATCGCCGGGAGGGTCATCCTGGAAGGGAAACCCATCGCCGTTTACGATATAGGTTCCGACCCACGCCATGCCTACCAGGAGCACGCACGCTCGGAGGGGTTGCGCTCCCTCCTGTCCGTCCCCCTGAGCCTCAAGGACCGCGTCATAGGCGTGCTGAACCTCTACACCGAGGAGCCGCACCGCTTCTCGCCCCATGAGATAAACCTCTTCACCAGCCTTGCCAGCCAGGCGGCCATCGCTATCGAGAACGCACGCCTCTTCGCCAGCCTGGAGGAGATCTACATCGAGGTGATCACCGCCCTCGCCTCCGCCATCGACGCGCGGGACGCCTACACCCACGGCCACTCCCAGCGCGTCACCGAGTACGCGGTGGCCATCGCCGAGGAGATGGGCCTCTCCTCCTCGGAGGTGGACGTGGTGCGCAACGCCTCCATCCTCCACGACGTGGGCAAGATAGGCATCAAGGAGAGGATCCTGAAGAAGCCGGGACGCCTCACCGAGGAGGAGAGGAGGGAGATGGAGTACCACCCCTTCATAGGCACCCGCATCCTGCAGTCGGTGAAGCTCCTCGAGCCCGTCATGCCACTGGTCTACCACCACCATGAGTGGTACGACGGTAACGGTTACCCGGACGGCCTGCGGGGAGAGGAGATACCCCTGGGAGCCCGCATCATCTCCGTGGCCGACGCCTTCGAGTCCATGACCTCGGACCGCCCTTACCGCAAGGCCCTTCCCGTGGAGGAGGCGCTGGCGGAGCTGAGGCGCGGCGCGGGGAGGCAGTTCGATCCACGCGTAGTGCAGGCCTTCATAAGTCTGGTGGAGAGGGGCAAGGTGGAGGTGAAGTGGGAGGACGGCCGCGTCATCCCCATCGCCGACCACATCGGCAAGGCCGGCATGAACTGAACTTCTTCCTGCCCGGGGCCTCAGGGTAAAGATCTCGTCCTGCACCGCGCGCCTTACTTCTTCCGGCGGCCGGGCCGCCGGGTAACGGTCTCGCTCGCAGGCTCGCTGCGACCGACCCGGTCGTTCCCGGCCTTGGTCGGGTGGAAACACGGAGGCCGCTTGCGATGTCGCTCGCCCGACCCCCGGACCCGGCCTTGGTGGGTGCGTAAACATCCTTCTTCCGGCGGCCGGGCCGCCGGGTAACGGTCTCGCTCGCAGGCTCGCTGCGACCGACCCGGTCGTTCCCGGCCTTGGTCGGGTGGAAACACGGAGGCCGCTTGCGATGTCCCTCGCCCGACCCCCGGTCCCGGCCTTGGAGGGTGCGTAAACATCCTTCTTCCGGCGGCCGGGCCGCCGGGTAACGGTCTCGCTCGCAGGCTCGCTGCGACCGACCCGGTCGTTCCCGGCCTTGGTTATTGCGTATCCGTCTTTCTTCCGGCGGCCGGGCCGCCGGGTAACGGTCTCGCTCGCAGGCTCGCTGCGACCGACCCGGTCGTTCCCGGCCTTGGTGGGTGCATATCAGTTCTTCTTCCGGCCCGAGGCCTCAGGGTAACGGTCTCGCTCGGCGCCGCGTACCTTTCTTATAAATCCGAAACCCTGGGTAAGGCGTCCTCGCTGCGACCGACCCTGTAGTTCCCCGGGAAAGTTGGGTTAATATCCGTCCTTTATCTGGCTGCAGAGCTTGACGAGGATGGCGGGACGGGGCATGAGGACGCGGGTGGGGGTAGCGTCAAGGACCGCAAATGCCGTGCCGACTGAATAAAAGGGTGTCGCTACGGAATGGAACGGGGCGCGAGGGCGCCGTCCCCGGAGAGAGGCGTAAGGGACATGGAGGATGTGGGTGTAAAGAGGAGCGAGGAAGAGGAAGAAGGCGCGGACATCCTGGTGGTGGACGACGAGCCCGACGTGGCCAACCTGATCGCCATAAACCTCGAATTCGAGGGCTACCGTGTACGCAAGGCCCACGGAGGAAGGCAGGCGTTGGAGGAGGTGGCGAGAAAGAGGCCGGACTGCGTGCTCCTCGACATAATGATGCCGGAGGTGGACGGCTGGGAGGTGTTGCGCCGCCTCAAGGAGGAGCCGGAGACGGCCGGTATACCCGTCATCGTGGTCACCGCGCGCAATACCGACATGGATCACATCAAGGGCCTCGGCGGCGGGGCCGTGGACTACATCACCAAGCCCTTCGACACCGGGGTACTCAGGACCCACGTGGCGCGCGCCCTCCGGGAGCGGGACCGGGAGCTGGTGGAGCAGGCGCGCGAGGACCGCGTGCGCAGGCTGCAGCTCTCAACCCTGCGGGACATCACCGAGAAGCTCATCTCCACGCTGGAGATCGAGGATATCCTGGAGGCCATCGCGGACAGGCTGCTCAACCTCTTCGACCTGGACATCTGTGCCCTCTGTCTTCCCGATCCCACCGGGCGCAGGTTTCACCTCGCCTCCTGCCGCTCGCGCCTTCCGCTGAGCCGCAGGGAGGAGGGAGCCTTCGACATCACCCGGGACCGCATCGCCGAACTGGCGGGAGGCGATCCCTTCTCGCGCGGCGGCCTGCATGCCATCTCGAGCGAGGATTTCGCTGGAGGCGAGGTGGCGGGCGTGCTCTCCGGCTTGCGCTCCCTCCACCTTCTCGCCCTGCAGGCGAGGGAAAAGCCCGTCGGCGTCATCTTCCTGGGTCATCGTGAAGAGGTGGGTTTCGGCGAACAGGAGCGGGAGCTCCTTGCCGCCATAGGGAACCAGGCGGCCATCGCCATCGAGAACGCCCGCCTCTACGACGACCTGCGCTACGACGAAGAAGTGCACCGGCAGCTCCTGCAGAGGGTCATCACCGCCCAGGAGGACGAGAGGAGGAGGGTGGCCATGGAGCTTCACGACGGCGTCATCCAGAACCTGGTAAGCGCCGCTTTCCGCCTGCAGCTCTGCTCCGCGCGCCTGGAGAGCGACCCGGAGGAAGCGCGCAGGGCGCTCCTGGAGTCGCGGGAGATCATCGACGCCGGCATCGCGGAGATGCGGCGCATCATCTCGGGGCTGCGCCCCTCCATCCTCGACGACCTGGGACTTTCCGCGGCCCTCCAGAAGTACATCATGCGGCTGCAGGAGGAAACCCCCTTCGACATTCACATAGAACTGGAAGAGACCGGTATCCCCCCGTTGACCACGGAGGCGGAAACCGCCCTCTTCCGCATTGCGCAGGAGGCTCTGAACAACGTGGTGAGGCACTCGCGCTGCCGCAGGGCCAGGGTTACCATAGGGGTTGAGGACGGGGAGTTGTTCCTGCGCGTGGAGGACGACGGGGTGGGGTTCGAGCCGCCGGGTGCGCAGCGGAGGACGGCGCGCAGCTACGGCCTGGTGGGGATGCGCGAAAGGGCGGAATCCCTGGGGGGGACCATGGCGGTGGAGAGCGCGCCCGGGGAGGGCACGTCGGTGGAGGTGCGCTTCCCCCTCTACGCGGTGACAAAGGAGGGATGATGGGCACGCGCGTTCTGAGGGTCATGGTGGTGGACGATCACCGCCTGGTGCGGGAGGGTCTGATCGGGCTCCTGCGCTTGAACCCCGAGATCGAGGTGGTGGGAGAGGCTGCCAACGGGGACGAGGCGGTGGCCAGGGCGAAAGCCCTGAAACCGGACGTGGTGCTCATGGACATCAGCATGCCGGGCATGAACGGCATCACCGCCACCAGGCTGATAAAGAAGGCGCTACCGGACACCAAGGTGATCATGCTGACCATGCTCGACCAGGAGGGTTACGTTTACGAGTCGGTAAAGGCGGGCGCCACCGGGTACCTGCTGAAGAATGCCGGCCTCGAGGAGCTGGTCAAAGCGGTAAAGGAGGTGCACAGGGGGGGCGCAACCCTGCACCCGGACGCGCAGGCCCAGTTGCTCAAGGAATACCTCTACCTGGCGCGCAGCAACCGGGAGACCTACGGTTTGAGCGAGCGTGAGATGGAGATATTGCAACTCCTGGCCGACGGGCTTTCCAACAAGGAGATAGCGGACCGCCTCTTCATCAGCATCCAGACGGTGAAGACGCACATCACCCACATATTCGAGAAGCTGGGGGTGAGCGACCGCACGGAGGCCGTCGCCGCCGCCCTCCGCCGCGGCCTGGTCACCTAAAGACGGCCGGTTCGAGCGACCCCGACGCGATCTTTCGCCGAGGGGCTTTCCCCGCCGCGGCCTGGACGCCCGGGATGGTCAGGTCGAGGAATGTGGTTACCCCTTCCTATCCCGTGGGCGTTGTCGCGTCCAAGGGAAACTGGCGGCTTTCCTGTAACGGTCTTGATGGACCGGAAGATGTACGGATTAAACACCCCGCTTCCGGGCCTCGATCATTCATGCCACGTGGGGCGTGAGGGGGAGGGGACAGGAGCATCCTCCTGCGAACGCTCTCCCCACGCGCTGCAGGGCACACCATCCGGTCCCTCGAGCCCCGCGGACCCCGCCTCCCTCAGAACCTTTTCCGGTAATCGGGGCAGGACTCGGCGTTGGGCCTCTCGGGTCGGGAACATGCGCTGGGGTAATCGTACGCGCAGGTGTCGCACAGGAAACGCTTGCCGCGGAAGAACCGCTTGATCTTCTCCCAGATACTCATGGCGCAATCATACCACAGTGGCTGCGCGCGCCTATCGCGCCCGGCTCGTCTTGTCCGCGGCCGGACATCCGTTTATTGCAGCACTCGTGCCACGGCGACCGGGCGGGCAGTCGCGCTTTGGCGGGATGCCGGTGCGCGACATGGAGAACGATTCCCGGGTAATCGACCTGCGCGTCATCGTTATGGCGGGAATGCGTTACGTCAGAGATGGGTGAGGTGGCGTGGGGCCAGGTATACCTCGGCCCTGTCCAGCGCCATTTCCACGGTGCGGAGCATCTTCTCCCGGTCCTCGGGGAGGTGCCCGTAGACGGGCACGTAGTTGGAGATGTGGTCGGAGAGGAACCAGGTGTCCTCCAGGTCGAGCAGGCTCAGCATCACCTGCAGCTCGCGCATGACCGTCTCCCCCGAGGCCTCGCGGAACAGGCCGGCCCTCGCGTCGTCGTAGAGGGGCATGCCGGGAAGGAGGTAGAGGGTGCGGGGCCGGATGTATTGCGGCTGCATGGCGTTGAGCACGTGGGCGGTGTTCTCGGCGTGCTGCCGCCAGCGCTCCTCGCCCCCGAGCCCCAGCAGCACGTACACGGAGAGGTCGATCCCCGCCTCTTTCACGCGGCGGGCGGCCTCGATCATCCCGCGCGAGTCCACGCCCTTCTCCATCCTGGCCAGGGTCTCGTCGTCCCCGCTTTCGAGCCCGAAGTAGATGATGTCCAGGCCGGCCTCCCTCAGCATGCGCAGGGCTTTCACCGGCTTACCCTTGAGGAAACGCGCGCCGCCGTAGCTGGAGATACGGCGCACCTCCGGGAAGAGGTCGCGGATGTAGCGAATGATGTCCGCGAGCTTCTCGGAATTCATGGCGATGGTGTTCCCGTCGGCCAGGAAGATGGTCTCCACGTAGGGAAAAGCCAGCCGCGCCCTCCTCAGCTCCGCCTTGACCTCCTCCGGGTCGCGCACCCGGTACTTCTTCACCTTGTACATGTTGCAGAAGGCGCAGCGGTTATGGGGGCAACCGAGGGTTACCTGCACGATGAGGCTGCCCGCCTCGCAGGGCGGCCGGAACAGTGGCTCCTCGTAACGCAGTATCTCTCTCATGCCTCCTCTTTTTCTCCCTCGCGTTCTCTTCCTTGCGACCGCCTCTTTGCCCGCGCGCTCCCTCGCTGCATGCCGGGGCGTGCCACCCTCGCGGCGATTACCCGGCCGGCGCCGGGCAAGGGCGCCCCTTCCACACGGCCCCGGGCCGCCGGCCTGACCTGCGCGCATGAAGGCCGTCAGGAGCCCGCCGTGGATGCGGTCGCCTCGGGTCGTTTCCTCCCGTCATCTATAATTATAGGACAGATCCCTTCGAGATACCTCGGGTTGACCGATAACGGGAGGCGGCAGCCAAGCGCGTTGATAGGAAATAAATTGAAGATAGGGTGAAGATGCCCGCGGGCACGGGCGGCTTCCGGTGTGGGTGCTCGGCGGTGGGGGAGACGACATGGGGATGGACGGTGGTGAGAAAGGAGACGGCGTGGGCGGTAGCGGGAAGGACGTGGGCGGAAACGGAAAGGGCGAGCGGGTGAACTTCCCCCCTCACTGCCGCCTGGTCTCCGACGCGTCCGGGGCGGAGAGAGAGGGATGGAGGGAGGCCGTGGTCTCCGCGGGGGACCACCTGAAGCGGGTGCTCGACGAGTACGGGGAGCTGGGCTTCGAATGCCTCCTCGTGGAGCTTGACGCGGAGGCGGAGGGCGGGTGCGCGGAGTGTTTCTTGGCGGGAGGGGAGAGGATATTCCGGGTTTTCGTGCGCCGCACGGGGGAAGAGGGATAACGTTTGGTGCCGCCGGGCTCCGGGTCGAAACCCGGCGCTCCCGCCCCCCGGTCATCTACTATCTTGGCTTCCTACCGGCACGGCCCCAAATTCACCGCCCCTTCCCCCGGGATGTGTTCATTGCGTGACACGGGCCCGTGACCCGGGGTGCGCGCATGTGCGTGGCGTCATACCCCCTCCCGCCGGGATGCGTTCCTTGCGCGGGTCGTGGGGCAACGGGTCGTTTGCGCCGCCGGGAGCGGCCGGAAGGGGCTTTTCAAGCGAGGCGAGGGATCACTCGATGCGCTGCGAGGGAAAGGAGGTGGCCCCTTACCTCGCCCCGTCTTCCTCGCAGGAAAGGTCCGCCTCCGGGCCCGCGCTGTCGTCGCTCACCTTGCCGTCGCGCAGGGTGACGATGCGGCGGGTGTAATCCGCCACCATGGGGTCGTGGGTGACGATGGCGAAGGTCCGGCCCGTCTCCCGGTTGAGGTCGCGCATGAGCTCGATGACCCGGCAGGTGTTGTAGGTGTCAAGCTCGCCGGTGGGCTCGTCCGCCAGCACCAGCACGGGGTCGGTGACCAGCGCCCTGGCGATGGCCACCCGCTGCTGTTCCCCGCCCGAGAGCTGGCCGGGACGGTTGGCGGCGCGGTCGGCAAGCCCCACCATCTCCAGCGCCCGCCGGGCACGGCGCCGCCTCTCCGCCGCGTTCACCCCGAGGTAGCGCAGGGGGAGCTCCACGTTCTCCAGGGCGTTGAGCACGGGCAGGAGGTTGAACTCCTGGAAGACGAAGCCGATCTTCTCCCTGCGCAGGCGGGTGAGTTCCCGAGGGGGAAGGCCCGTCGTTTCCCTTCCGTCCAGCAGGACGCTCCCGGTATCGGGGGTGTCGAGCAGGCCCAGGATATGCAGGAGGGTGGTCTTGCCGGAGCCCGATGGCCCCACGATGGAGAGGAATTCCCCCGCCTCTATGCGCAGGCTCAGGCCGTCCACGGCCCGTATCTCCGTGCCGCCTATATGGTATATCTTGGAAATATCCCTGACCTCGATCATCCCGCTCAGTCCTCCTTCAGGGCTTCCACGGGCCTCAGGCGCGCCGCGCGGTAGGCGGGGAAGAGCCCGGCCGCCGTTCCCAGGAACACGGCGAAGATGACGGGGCCCAGCACCACCGTGGGGGTCACGGTGAAGATGGTGACGTTGCTGGCCGCCGTGGCGCGATTGAGGAACAGCACCGCCAGCAGGCCGCAGAGCATGCCCGCAGTCCCGCCCCACAGGCCGATCAGGGCCGATTCGAGGAGGTACTCCGCGAGGACGGAACCGGTGCCCGCTCCCAGGGCCTTCTTCAGCCCGATCTCCTGGGTGCGCTCGGAGACGGACATGATCATGGTGTTGATGATGGAAAGGCCACCCACCACCAGGGCGATGAAACCTATGCCCAGGAGGATGGCGTTGAATATCAGGCTGAACTGCGATATCTGCTTTTCCGCCTCGCGGGGGGATATGACCTTAATCCCAGCCACGCTCTCCGATATGCGCGCCGCCAGTTCCTCGGCGTCCACCCCCTCCGCAGGGATGACGTCTATGGTGGCGGCTATGTCCCCGACCTGGAAGTAGGGGTTGACTTCCCTGAAGAGATCCAGGGCGTCCTGGTAGGAGACGAAGGCGAAGGAGTCGGGCGCGGAAAGGGTTGGCTGGTAGACGCCCACCACCTCGAAGCTCCTTCCCCTGAGCTCGATGGTATCCCCCACCCCGACCTCGAATTTCTCCGCCAGGGTGGATCCCAGCACCACCTTCCCGCTGTCGCCGGCCTCGAGTATGCGCCCGCTGCCGATGTCGATGAGCCGGAGGAGGTCGCCGGCCCTCGACAGGTCGGCGCCCACGATGAGTTCAGGGGTGCCGAAGCCGGTGCTCTCATCGGAGAGCAGCAATCCGAAGCCGGCCACCGCGCTCTTCACCCCGGGCACCGCCTCGATCTCCCCGACCTTTGAGACCTCCAGGTAGCGGTCGGAACCCCCGAAGAGGCTGCTCCCTGAGGGGACCACCGAGATCTTGGAGGAGAACCAGCTGCGCGCCCCCTGCACCTGCTGGTTGAGTCGCGCGGAAAGGGCCCCCAGGACGGTGAGGGCGAAGATGCCCACCACGATGCCGAACACCGTGAGAAGGGTGCGGGCCTTGCGCCTCCACATGTTCCGCAGGACGTACTTGACCAAGAGACTACCTCCCTCCGCTACCAGGCGTGATGGTCCGCGTTCACGGTAACCAGATTAGCTTATCGTGCCCGGGGATGGATATGATCCAGGGCACGCGGAGGTCGCAGGGTCACGGCATGGCCGGGTCCACGGTCGTGGGTGGTGGCGGACCGCCGGTCAGAGCAGGGAGGCATCCCTCCTCAGCTTTTCTATCTCCGCCGCCGCGGCGTCGTGCAGGGCAACGCGGTAGGCGAAGAGCCCCATGCCGGTGGCGAGGAGCATCTCCCTTACCGGGCCCTGCAGTTCCTCCAGGGTCAGCCACGAGGTCTCCCTGATCTCCTCCTCGTCCTGGTGCGCCAGCTCTCCCCCGTCGTGGAAAGCGGTGAAGACCAGGCTCCTCCAGTCCTCGACGGCGGGGCCGCAGGTGAAACGGGCGTGGATGTGCAGGATGAAGCGGTCCAGCGCGATCTCCAGCCCCGTTTCCTCGCGCGCCTCCCGCCGCGCCGCGTCCTCCAGCGGTTCCCCGGGGTTGGCGGCCCCCGAGGGAGCCCGGAAGGCGCCGGCGGGGAACATGTGCTTGGCGATGGCCGCGAACTCGCGGTAGGAGCGGTCCCGGAATATGAAAAGGGTGATGTCGTGGTTGCGGTCGTGCTTCCTGGAGCCCCGCAGCATGACCATCTCCGGGGGCTTTATCTCGAAGTTAAGGTGGAGGTGGCGCGGCGTCCCGAACCTCTCCTCCATCTCCCTTATCATCTCGTCCGTGACGTAAGCCATGCCAACATCTTATACCCAGGCCCACGAGGATAGAAGTGCGCACGTCATGCCGGAGACGACGGCACCCTGCCATGGGGTCGCGCGCCTCCCGGCTCGCGGGAGAGCGAGGGGAGGCGGACAGCGTACCTGCGCCGCGGGTGGCCCGCCTTTCAACTTGCGCGGCACCGATTATATAATTCTTCATGTCATGAAGAGGATCTACATGGACCATGCGGCCACCACGCCCCTTCACCCCGCGGTGACGGAGGCCATGCTCCCCTTCCTGCGCGAGCGCTTCGGCAACCCCTCCAGCGTGTACGCGGAAGGCCGGGAAGTGCGCAGGGCGGTGGAGGAGGCGCGCGCCAAGGTGGCGCGGGCCATCGGGGCCGACCCCGCCGAGGTGTTCTTCACAAGCGGCGGCACGGAGGCCGACAACCTTGCCCTGCTGGGGGTGACCCGGGCCCTGCGCGGCAGGGGCGACCACGTCATCACCACCACCGTCGAGCACCACGCGGTCCTGGAGCCATGCCATTTCCTGGAAAGGGAGGGCTACCGGGTCACCTACCTTCCCGTGGACGGCACGGGTATGGTGGACCCGGAGGAGGTGCGCAGGGCCATCACTCCGGCGACCGTTCTGGTATCGGTGATGCACGCCAACAACGAGGTGGGCACCATCCAGCCGGTTGAGGAGATCTCCGCCGTGTGCCGCGAGGCTGGGATCTGTTTCCACAGCGACGCCGTGCAGACGATGGGCGCCCTGGAGGTCGACGTGGGGCGGCTGGGGGTGGATCTTCTCTCCGTGTCGGCGCACAAGATCTACGGGCCCAAGGGTGTGGGATGCCTCTACGTGCGACGGGGCGTGGAGATCGAGAGCATCCTCCTGGGAGGGGGCCAGGAGAGGGGGATGCGCTCGGGGACGGAGAACGTGGCAGGGATAGTGGGTTTCGGCGTGGCCATGGAGCTGGCGGCGGCCGAGTGGCGGGAACGTTCCGAGCACGTGCGACCCCTGCGCGACAGGCTCGTCGAGGGGATCCTGGAAGGCATACCCCACGTCAGGCTCAACGGGCATCCCACGCGGCGCCTGCCCAACAACGCCAACTTCCTCTTCTCCTACATCGAGGGGGAGGCCATATGCCTGCGCCTGGATTTCCTGGGCGTGGCCGCCTCCACCGGGTCCGCCTGCAGCTCGGAGCGGGGGGAGGCCTCCCACGTGCTGCTGGCACTCGGCATCCCTCCCGAGGAGGCGCACGGCAGCCTGCGCCTCACCCTGGGACGCGACAACACCATGGAAGACGTGGACTACATCCTGGAAAATATCCCCAAAGTAATAGAGGACCTCCGCGCCATGTCCCCCCTCTACCCGGGGGCGTGAAAACACCGAAAGACACCCTTTCGCCCGTCATTGCGCCGATATCGCCGCGGGTGACCCCCGCTTGGCATGGCGAGGGATGCGGGCTGCCGATGTTGCGCGGGAGCCCCTCCCGCCTGTAGGGTGTGCATGGCGCGGGACGGACCGCCCGGGATCAACGGGCGACGGAAGACCTTCGTGTTTGCGGCGCGCGGGCTCGCCGCGCTTGCCGCATGTCCCAGGGGATATTCGGGTCAAGGAGCAAGATCGGAACCCTTGAGGCGTTGCAGGCGTTCCCTTGCCTCCCTGCTCTCGGGGTTGAGCTCCAGCGCCTTGCGGTAATCGTCGCGGGCGGAGACGTAGTCACCCTCCTGGTAATAGAGGTCGCCCCGGTATATGTAGGTGATGGCCACCTGCGGTTCCAGCTTGATGGCCCGGGTGAAGTCCTCCTTGGCCTTTTCCCGCTCTCCCTTGCGGCCGAAGAGCCTTCCGCGGTTGACGTAGCAGAGGTAGATGTTGGGGTCGAACTCCAGCACCTGGGTGTATTCCTCGATGGCGGCGTCGATCTTGCCCTCCGAGGCGTGGATGGAGGCAAGGCTCATACGGGTTATGGCCAGGTTCACGTTGAAGAACTCTATGTCGAAGAGGTCGAAATCCTCGTCCATCTCCATCTTGCTTCCTCCACGTTATCGTGTCCGCGTGCTTTTCACCCCCTTGCTTAGTATAGATTCACCCCGATTGCATTGAAAGTACCGGAGTTCGCCATACGCTCTGCCGCCTCCGGGAAAGCGTCCGCGGCGAGCTGGGGCGCGCCGCGGCCCGCAGCGATCCGTTACCGGCGCATGACCACGGTCCGGGAGGTGGGGCGATCCCGCCCGATGAAGGAATGGCGGTAGCACGCGACGGGAAGGCCGTGGGTTATGGCCACGATGCAGCGGTTGCAGGAAGTACATGACGCCTTATCCGCCCGGCCCTCCGCGAATTTTTTCACCAGTTCGGGCTCCCGGATGAGGGGCCGGCACAGGGATATGAAATCCGCGAGCCCCTTCTCCAGCACTTCCCGCATGAAGGCGAGAGTGCGTAATCCGCCCACGAGGAGCAGCTTGCCTTCCCCCAGGGATTCCCTCACGGCCAGGGCCGCCTCGAGGTTGTAACCCTCCACCAGGTCATGCCTGCCCACCTGGCGCCGCATGATCATGGCTGCAGGCAGTTTTTTCCACCAGGGCGATATGTATACCATCTCCCTCACCGGTACCTCGCCGCGCAGCGTCTCCAGGAAGTTGAACCATCCCCCGCAGCTCACCTCCACGGCATCCACTCCCAGCTCACGCACGCGGCGTACGTAGCGCGCCGCCAGCGGCGGGGTGATCCCCTCTCCCGGGGTGTGGTCGTTGGCGTTGATCTTCACCAGGAGCGGCATGGTGCCGGGAAGCACTTCCCTCACGGCCAGTATGATCTCGCGGAGGAAACGAAAGCGCCTTTCCTCGTCTCCCCCCCATGCGTCCGTCCTGCGGTTGAGGAAGGGGGAAAGGAACTGGTTGACGAGGTAGCCGTGGGCGGCGTGCACCTGTATGCCGTCCGCGCCGGCCTCCACCGCCCTCCTGGCCGCCTCCCGGAAGGACCGGATGACGAGGATTATTTCCTCCTCGCTCATTTCCCGGGGCTTGACGAGGAAAATGGGGTCGCGCCGGAAACCGGAGGGGCCCATGGGCCTGGTGCCCGCGATCTTCCTGGTGGTCTGCCTGCCGGCGTGGGAGATCTGGAAGACGATCCTGCTCCCCTCGCCGTGGACGGCGCCGGTGAGGCGTTGCAGCCCCGGGAGCAGGTGATCCTCATGAATGCCGGTCTGCAGGGTGTGCGCCTTGCCGGAGGAATGGACGTACATGTGCCCCGTGATGATCAGGCCCAAGCCACCTCGCGCCAGCTTCCGGTACCGCGAGAGCAGCGGCTCCGTCACTTCCCCCTCGGAGGTGGCCATGTTCTCGCAGGTGGCGCTGTGCACGAAGCGGTTTGGCAGCTCGAGCTGGCCGATGCTGCCCTTTTCGAAAGGAGTCGCCCCCGGCATCAGCTCCCCCTTTGCGCTACGTGGATTTCCCCGCTCGGCGGTTACGGAAGACGTGCCCGCTACGGCACGCCTCTCCCCTTACATTATATGCGCTTTGCTTGCCACACGCGCCTTGCCCGTCGCGGCCATGCCGGAGGCGGCGGCATGCGGTTGCGGGAGTTGCGGGAGGGGCTGCACGGCCCCCCTGCCTGCTCGAACCACGATTTCGCCCTCGCAGTCCGCCCCTCGCGGGCTGTGGTATAATAAGGTTTCGTCGAGGGCGGGTCTAGCTCAGTTGGCAGAGCGCGAGCTTCCCAAGCTCGAGGCCGCGGGTTCGATCCCCGTGACCCGCTCCAGAAGAGCGAGCCGGAGGCAGGACCTCCGGCTTTTTTCAACCCCGTTCCATCGCGAGGCGCTCCCCGCTTCGGGGTCGCTCCCGCGTGCGCCGCAAGACGGAGCTGCGCGCGGGAAAGGGGAACGCCCGGACCGTTTTATCTATCGGTGCGAGGGTTTAGGAGCGCCGTGGCCGGCGGAACGCTTCCCGACCGGCGTGTTACTACCCGTGCCTCCGCCCGAAGGCCCTCCAGCCTTCATTTACCAATGTCCGTAACCCTTTCATCAACAGGTCGTGGCAGCGGCGTCTCCACGTTCCGGTAGGCAGCAGCCTATCGACCGCGCGCTGGTACCTGCCGGCGAGCCGTATCACCATGCGCCCCTCCATATGCCGTATGATGTTCTCCAGGGCCGCGATGCGCATGTCGCGCTCCACGATCTGCTCCACCCTCACCTCAAGGTCGTAGTCGAGCTGCCCCACCTGGGCGTTGAGTTCACCTATCCTGGCGTGGAGCTCCGCGATCCGTTCCTCCCCGGCATGGAGGGAGTCGGTCAGCTCCGCTATGCGCCTCTCTTTTTCCGCCAGGGAACTCCCTAGCTTTATTACCAGGGAAGTGATCAGGGGGTCCCCGGCGGCAGCCACCCGCCGCAGGGCCTCGAAGAAGGTCTTTCCGTCGCGGGCAAAGGCCGCTTGCGGAGTCTCGCCTGCCCGTTCGTCCTTCAATCTCCTCAGCAACCCGTAGATCCTGCCGCCGTATTCCTCCCTGGTGAAAGTGCGGGAGGCGAAAGCAAAGCCGTTCTCGCCGAGCCTCCTCGCTTCCTCCGGGTTGTCGGCGAGGTAGGCGATGTGCGCGGCGAGCCGGCGGTGGTCCCCGGGCGCGTAGAGCAGACCGTTGAACCCGTCCCGCACCAATTCGAGCGTTCCGCCTGCCGAGGTGGCGATGACGGGCTTTTTCAGGAGCATCCCCTCGATGATCGACCGGCCGAAGGCCTCGTGCCTGCCGCAGGAAAGCACGATGTCCGCCTGGTCCAGGAAAGGATAGGGATTCTCCCGAAAGGCGACGAACTTGACATATTTTTCCAGACCCTCCTCCTCGACCATCTTCTTCAGGTTCGCCGCGTATTCCGAAACGCAGTGGCCCATGATCGCCAGTTCCACGTCCCTGCCGCAGTGCACCAGCTCCCTGACGGCCAGGACGGCATCCCTCTGGCCCTTCTGTTCGTACACGGCGCCGGCCACCATCAGCCTGGTGGCGCCCTCCCTCTCGAAGCAGGTCCCCTCGTGCCCTTCGAGGGCGCCTGCGGGTATCTCGACCCGGCTATACACGGTCAGCACTTTCCCGTTGCCGTCGTCCGGGAAGAGCTCCTTCCTGATGAAATGCGAGTTCACCACGATGGCCGAGGAGGATTGCTCGATGAAGCGGGCGGTTTCGTCGGGAGGCAGGGGTGCTTTCAGGGGCTGGCCGCGGTCACCGAGTTCGCGGACGAACCAGGCATGCGGTTTGCCGAGGAGGGAGGCGGCAAAGGCGCCCCAGGGTATGAGCGTGGTGAAGGTGGCGATCACATCCGGATCGACCTTGCGCAGCGCTCGTTCGATGAGGTAGGCGACTTCGCCCGCGCTGTCGACGTAAAGGGCCTCTTTCCGCGCGGGAGGCATGGCCTCCGGTTTCCACCACCACGAATAGCCGGCCTTGACGACGGAAGCCCCCGCCCGCGCCATCTTTTCCGGAAGCGGGCCGTTTCCGGGAATGACCACGGTGCACAGCGCCCCGTGATCCTCGACCAACTCGCTGACCAGCTCCAGGAGGCTCCTCTCCGCCCCGCCGAGGTCGGAGGAATGGGAGAAGAAGCAGACGCTCAGGGATCTTTCCTTCTTCAGGCAGAGGAGGTTGATATAGGCCATCTCGTCGCCCCCGGGCAGGTATTCGGACCAGCGGTCGAAGCGGTCCTCCGCGACGCGGTAGGTCATCCCGTTGCGCTCGTCGACGGCGTGCATCTCGAACCCGAGCGCGCTTATCTCTTCCAGGAACCGTTCCGGCTCGTAGCCCGCTTTTCGCAGGCACTTCGGATTGAACTCCACCAGGAGTTTGACCTCCGCGTTTTTCTCCAGGAGCCCCTTCATGCCCCTGATGACGAAGGGCTCGTGCCCGTCCGTGTCTATCTTGATGAACACGGGCGCCGCGGGCGGAAGGTCGAGAAAAGCGTCCAGCCTTGTCGTCCTTACCTCGATCTCCCTTACCGTGCGGGTCAGGGGGTGGTCATGGAACCCGCAGGAGTCCGAGGCCTCCTTTATCTTGAACTTCCTCCACCCCTCGCAGTCGGATACGGCGAGGTTGTGCGTTTCCACGTTTGCGAGCCCGTTGAGGGCCACGTTCCGCTCCAGCACGGCGTGATTCTCGGGCACCGGCTCCAGGGCGATGATCCTGCATCCGGGGCATGCCGTTCCCACCAGGAGGGTGTAGTAGCCGTAGTGGGCCCCCACGTCGACGAAGAGCATGCCTTCCCGCATGTGATGGAGCAGCAGTTCGCAGGAGAAGCCCTCGAAGGGTTTTTCGTAATAATGCTCTATGAACCTGGGGGTTATCAGCATCTGGAAATCCCTGCCTCTCGGGGTTATCGCCGTTAACCTTTCCAGGTCGTAATCGTAGCGGAAAGGCGAGCCGTTTTCTTCCATCCCGATCACCTTAAGTCCATTCACAGGGCTTAATTATGGCGAAAGAGCGCATGTTTATCAATGCGCGTGACCTCGCGTGACCTTGCGGCCGAGGTGCATCCCTTATCACTTACTCCCGTATTCCTTGTGCCACCGGCCGAAGGTGAGCAGCAGGAAGAGAATCTCGCTGTAATCCGCTTTACCTTCCATGTGCTCATGGAAAACAGCCCTGATGCGGTCCAGGTTGAACAGGCGAGGGTCCAGGCATTCCTCGTCCTCTATGGTCGCCAGCATCAGGTCGCTCAGCTTCCGGTTGTGGCGGATCAGCTCCGGGTAGTTGGGCCATGACCCGGTGGAGAACGCGGGGTGAGGCGCGGGCACGGGCTTGAAGAGGTGCTTTCTTGCCGTGGGTTCCAGCGCCAGCAGTAACGATTCGAGCCGTGGCGGGGTGGCCGCGGGCAGTCCCGTGTTGGCGTTGGTGGCTATTGCGGTTCTCCACGAGATCCTGGGCAGGATGCCCTTTATCAACCGGTTTCCCACCATCAGGCCCGTGGGCACGGAGAGCGCCAGGTCGACGAGGTCGTTGTCGAAGGACACCGTCCTCTCGTCCATGTGAGCGCGATTGTGGATGATGTGAAAGTGATCGCCGAACTGGCGGGCGTCAAGGATGCCGGAAAGGTAGGCGGGCGTCTTGCGGGCCTCACGGATGATCTCCGGCGCGATGGGGTTATTGTATTGTGACTCCACGGAGGCCAGCATGAGCTCGGTCACCTCCCGTGCGGACATGTTGAAGATGTTCCGGCTGATCTCGATCATGCTGTAGCCCAGGATGTTCCATATCATCTCATCCGGGGATACGTCTTCGTGGATGTCGGCGACGGGGATGGTCACGGAATGGCCCAAGAGGGTGCGCTGCTTCAGGGGCACGAGATATGCCTTGAACAACCATCCGAAAGCGACCCCGTGCAGGAGGATATCGGCATGTTCGCGCATGGTTTCGAAATAGCCCAGGTTGTGGGCGTGGTTACAGGAATACATGCCGTCGCCGATGGCCACCGCCCCCGGCACCATCCTCAGGTAGTGGTCGAGGTCCCTCCAGAGTATGACGTGTCGGCACCCGTACCCTGCGGCGAGCCTGCGGGCCACCTTCAACTCCCGGTTGGGGTGATCGGCTATGGTGAAAGCGGTGGCGATCTTCCCCCTCCCCGCCGCGTAAAGCACCGTCCTCGAGTCCAGCCCCCCGCTCAGGAGGATCCCCAGGCGGTGGCCGCCCCCGGTCCTTCTCTCCACCGCCTTTTTCATGGCCTCGGCGAAGGCGTGGATGTAGTGGCGTTTAGTCCTGAACTCGTCTTTCCGCTCCCAGTTCCAGTAGCGACTCACCCGGGGCTGGCCGTGCTCGAGGCAGAGGACGCTCGCCGCCGGGAGGGAGCTCACGGATCGGTAGAAGGTACGATATCCCAGGATCTTCCTGAAGGTGAAGAACTCGCAGACCGCCTGCAGGTCAATTTCGCGGGAAAGGCCCGGGAACCTGAGCAGGGGCCGCACCTGGCTACCGAAGACCAGGTCCCTTCCATTCCAGTGGTAATAAACGGGGCGCGAGTTGACGCGGTCGGTGGCCAGCACCAGTTTTCCCGAGTCCACGTGGTAGAGGGCGACGAGGAACGAGCCGTTGAGCTCGCGGAAGGCCTCGAGCCCCTCCTGCTCGTAGAGATGGAGAACGTACTCGGCGTCGTTGTCCGGGTAGCGGAAACGGTGGCCCTGCCGGGAGAGCCGTTGTTTACCGGACTGGTAGTCGAAGACCTCACCGTCCATGAAGACGAGGATGGACCCATCCTCGTTGCGCAGGGGCTGCGGTTGCGGGTTCAGGATCCCGTGATGTACACGCGAGACGGCCGCTTGCTCTTCCACCCAGAGGTCCACGGGCTCTTCCCCGGTGTATGAGATGTCGCCGGCCATGGCCTTGAGAAGCCGCTCGCCGCGCTCCCGCTCCAATGTATCACTGGTAAATAATCCCACCAATCCCGCCACGCCTCGCCCCTCCCGTGACCCGGGTCGCCCCCCTTGGCGCTCAGGGGACGAAGGCGATCTTCACCGCGTGGTGCTTCCCCTTGTTCAGGGCCGCATCCAGGGCCTGGTGGTACTGGTCGAGGCGGAACCTGTGGGTCACCAGGCGGGAGAGGTCGATCTTCCCCTCCTCCATGAGCCGGATGGCGATCTCGAAGTCGAACGCGGTGGCCCCCTGCCAGGTGTCGCGCTGGGATCCATAGATCCCCCTTATGGTGAGCTCCTTCAGCCACACGGGGGTCCAGTCGACCCTCCCGATGGGAGCGATACCCAGCAGGTTGTAGGCGCCCCCGTTGGCGAGGATACGGAAGGAGGCCTGCACGGTGCGCGTGTTGCCCACGGCGTCGAAGACGCGGTCCACGCCTCCTATGAGCAGAGGGTCCGCCGCCAGGGGGGTGTGCATCTTGGCCCCGGTGAGCTCGGCGACCCTGCGGTAGAACTGCCTGCCGCCGGGCTTGATGACCTCCTCCGCCCCCAGCTCCCGCGCCAGCCCGGCATGGAAGGGGTCCGGCTCCACCGCCAGCACGCGGTTTTCCGGGTGCAGGGCCTTGAGTGCGGCGAGGGTGCACAGGCCCATCACCCCGCACCCGAAGACCAGAAGCGTCTCGCCGGGCTGGATGTCGTTGGCGAGGACCATGTGCAGGCAGGTGGAAAAGGGCTCCACCATGACCACGTTCTCGTCGCTCAGGTTTTCGGGCACCTTGACCAGGTTGTGCTGCGGAGCGACGCTCATCTCGCTGATGAAGCCGGGAACGTCGGCGTTGGAACCGGCGAACATCCCCGGGGCGAACCTGCCCTCGGTGAAGTTCTCGCACAGCTGCGGTCTTCCCTGGGCGCACATGCGACACGGCGGATGGATACCTCTTTCGCGGCAAGCGAGCCAGGGGATCACCGCCACCCGCTCCCCCGGAGAAAAACCCTCGACCCCGGGTCCGAGCTCCGCCACTTCCCCGCACACCTCGTGGCCGAGCACGAAGGGATAGGAGGCGAAGGGCTGGAGGGTGAGGCTCTCGTGGCACCTGATGATGCTGAGGTCGCTCCCGCAAAGGCCCGCCAGGCGGGGCCTGATCTTCACCCAGTCCGGCCCGGGAAGCTCCGGCTCGGGGGCCTCCCGCAACTGCACCGGGGCCAGGCCGCTGAAGAGCACCCGGGGCATGCGGTCGGCGAGTGCCCCCGTGACCAGGTAGCGGGGGATGCTGTACTCGAAAGTCAGCGCCTTCATGGTAACGACCTCCTCTCCCAGATCTTACCAGGTTCCTTGTATGCCGATGCCAGGCCGCCGAACAGCTTCGGATGGCTTTATATCTCCAAGTCTATTCTAACCCGGGCACGGGGGCTAGGGCTTATCTGCCGGGATGCCGCTTCGCGCATGGCCCGGGATCATCCGGCGGGGTCGGGTGATGATGTCCCTGGAGTGCTGACGTCGGGAACGGGCTCCCGGTTGAGAACGGGCTCCCAGATTGATCCCCCGGAACGGTTTTTTCACCCACTGTCTCCTCCAGTGAAGCAGCGGAGAGCGAGGGACCTGGCTTCTCCCCTGCCCGTTTGCGCGATGCCCTGAGGCGTGAGAGTACCCGGGAACAAGATCGGGCCCGCTACTCGCCTCAGGGTCGGGCGCCGAAGAAGCGGTGGATGATCCCCTTCCTCCACAGGAAGCGGAAGAGGTGGTGGTAGAGCTGCGGCGAGACCCTCTTCAGCAGGTACTGGGGGCCACTGTGGGACCAGGGAACCACGGTGATCCCGATGTCCTTCTCCAGGGCGCGCAGGCCGGCGGCGGCCACCACGGCGGGGTCCACTCCCCTGGTGGCGTAGAACTTCTCGATCTCCGGCCGGGTGCTCCTGCCCGTGGAGTTGTACAGGTAGATCCTGCCATCCCTGATGATGTTGGTGTTGATGAACCCCGGGCAGAGGAGGCTCACCTTGATGCCGTGCTCGTAGAGCTCCATGCGCAGCGTCTCCCCCAGCCCCACCACCCCGTACTTGCTGGTCTGGTAGGCGGCCATGCCGGGAATGGCCACCAGGCCGGCGTCGCTGGCAGTGAGGAGGATGGAACCGCCCTTGCGCTCGATCATGTGCGGGACGAAGGCGTGCAGGGTGTAGATGGCGCCCCACAGGTTTATCCCCAGCACCCATTCCCAGTCCTCGAGGGAGGTCTCCACGAAGCGTCCTCCCATGCCCACGCCCGCGTTGCTGCACAGGATGTCCACGTGGTCCCAGTCGGCGAGGAACCTCCCGGCGAACCTCTCCACCTCCTCCCGCCTGGAGTGGTCAACCCGGTAGCCGCGCGCCGCCGCGCCCTTCGCCTTCAGCTCCTCCACCACCTGCCCGATGCGCTCGGGCACGATGTCGGTTATGGCCACGCGGCATCCCGCCTCCGCCAGGGCGTGCGCCAGGGCCCTGCCGATGCCGGAACCCCCGCCCGTGACCACGGCCGTCTTCCCCTCGAAAAAGCCCATCACGCGCACCTCCTTACTCTTGCCGGACCATCCGCCCATTACCATATCACACCGCCCGAACACAAGTGGTAGGGCACGGGTTCCAGGGCACGTCCTGCGCCCGTTCGGTCTCCGCCATTGCGAGGAGGCGCGCAAGCGCCCGGCACCCGTCATTGCGAGGAGGCGCGCTCCAAGGATGTCATCGCGATGAAGCCCGTCCTGAGAATGTCATTGCGAGGAGGCGCGCAAGCGCCGACGAAGCGATCTCCCCGGGAGGAGGGAAGGAGCACGGGCACCGGGAGGGCGGTAGTGGACGGAGGAGATCGCTTCGTCGCTCCGCTCCTCGCGATGACGTTTAATGGGGGTCCTTGCCATGACGGTTCGAGGGAGCTCCTCGCGACGGCGTTTAAGAGGGGTTCCTCGTGGTGACGTTCCGGCACCCGCCATTGCGAGGAGGCGCGCAAGCGCCGACGAAGCGATCTCCCCGGGAGGAGGGAAGGAGCCCGGGCACCGGGAGGGCGGTAGTGGACGGAGGAGATCGCTTCGTCGCTTCGCTCCTCGCGACGGCGTTTAATAGGGGTCCTTGCCATGACGGTTCGAGGAAGTTCCTCGCGATGGCGTTTAATGGGGGCCCTTGCCATGACGGTTCGAGGAAGTTCCTCGCGATGACGTTTCGGGGAGCTGCTTGCCATGACGGTTCGAGGGAGCTCCTCGCGACGGCGTTTAAGAGGGGTTCCTCGTGGTGACGTTCCGGCACCCGTCATTGCGAGGAGGCGCGCTCCAAGGATGTCATCGCGATGAAGCCCGTCCTGAGAATGTCATTGCGAGGAGGCGCGCGGGCGCCCGGCACCCGTCATTGCGAGGAGGCGCGCAAGCGCCGACGAAGCGATCTCCCCGGGAGGAGGGAAGGAGCACGGGCACCGGGAGGGCGGTAGTGGACGGAGGAGATCGCTTCGTCGCTTCGCTCCTCGCGACGGCGTTTAATAGGGGTCCTTGCCATGACGGTTCGAGGAAGTTCCTCGCGATGGCGTTTCGGGGAGCTGCTTGCCATGACGGTTCGAGGGATCTCCTCGCGATGGCGTTTCGGGGAGCTGCTTGCCATGACGGTTCGAGGGAGCTCCTCGCGACGGCGTTTAAGAGGGGTTCCTCGTGGTGACGTTCCGGCACCCGTCATTGCGAGGAGGCGCGCGGGCGCCCGGCACCCGTCATTGCGAGGAGGCGCGCTCCAAGGATGTCATCGCGATGAAGCCCGTCCTGAGAATGTCATTGCGAGGAGGCGCGCAAGCGCCCGGCACCCGTCATTGCGAGGAGGCGCGCAAGCGCCGACGAAGCGATCTCCCCGGGAGGAGGGAAGGAGCACGGGCACCGGGAGGGCGGTAGTGGACGGAGGAGATCGCTTCGTCGCTTCGCTCCTCGCGATGACGTCTAATGGGGGTCCTTGCCATGACGGTTCGAGGAAGTTCCTCGCGATGACGTTTAATGGGGGTCCTTGCCATGACGGTTCGAGGGAGCTCCTCGCGATGGCGTTTCGAGGGAGCTGCTCGCGCAACGAGCGGGCTCAGGCAACGGGGTGTTGCCAAACGTTGCTTTGATCCACGTCCTCGCTCCTTAGCCATACGGTTGGCGCTGCGCTATAATATTCACGCGGTTATGGAAAGAAAGCGGTTATGGAAAGAGGGAAGAAGAACAGCGCCGGCACAGGCAGGAAAGAGGAGGAACCAGGAAATGAAGCACACCAAGACGGCAGCGATAGTGATCGGTGCCTTCGCCGTCGCCCTCGTCCTCTCCCTGGGGGGCTGCGCCGTGAACGGCGGGGGGAAGGAATACCGGGATCCGTCCGTTCCCATCGTGGTGGAAAAGGGAGAGGAGTTCACCATCGCGCTGGAGTCCAACCCCACCACCGGCTACCGCTGGATGCTGCAGAAGGAGCTGGACGAGAAGATAATCACCCTCCAGAAAACGGAGTTCGAGGAGCCGGAGTCCAACCTCCTGGGCGCCCCCGGTGAGGAGAGGTGGATCTTCAAGGCGGTGGGCCTGGGGCGCACAACCATCGAGCTCAAGTACGCGCGGCCCTGGGAGGAGGAAAGCCCATCGCCGGCCTTGGGAGAAGAAGAGGCGGGCACGGCGGAAGAGGGCGGCGCCGCGGAAGGCGGCGCTACAACCCATGCCGGGGAAGCGGCGGGAAGATCCACCGGCGAGGCCGGTGGGGAAGCCACCACCGACGTGGAGACGGGCAGCGTGGAGGCCGGCGCGGAAGCCGAGACCCTGGTCTTCTCCGTCTGGGTGAAGAAGAAGGGTGCGACGGACAAGGAGCCCAAGGAATACGACAACCCCGACGAGGCCATCGAGGTCGAGGAGGGGCTCGAGTTCGCCATCGTCCTGGAGTCCAACCCCACCACCGGCTACCAGTGGCAGCTCGCGGAGCCCCTGGACGGGGAGATCCTTTCCCTGGTGAGCGCGACCTTCGAGAGCAAGGGCGGCGGAGAAGGAGAGGAAAGAGTAGGAGCCCCCGGGGAGGAGGTATGGACCTTCGAGGCGGTGGGTCCGGGGAAGGCCGAGATAACCCTGGCCTACGCGCGGCCCTGGGAGAAGGAGGCGGCGCCCGAGGAGACCAAGACCTTCCATGTGGAGGTGAAGGCCGTAGGGGAGGAGGCCGCGGAGCACTAGGCACCCATCGTCGTGTGACGGGGCTCCCTTGCGGGGCCTCGCTTTTATGCGCTTAGTAGGCGAGCCGGCCGCAGGGAAGGCGGCGGCGTTGAGCGTGTGACCGGACGGTGCGGCTCTCGCGAGACGGCGCGCGAGCCGTACGCCGGACAGGTATGCCGGCTGCGTCCCGGCCTGCCGAGGGAAGCGGGACTTGGCTGCCTCCCTTCCCTTGCGGGGAAGGGAGGGCCACTTACTTCGCAAGGATGAAAGGGGAAAGGCCTCACGTGGCGGGCGGGGGAGCGCTTGCATCGCGCGCGTTGAGGGAACTGCCGCAAAGCGGGGTTTACGTCCTTGTGGCAAGGGTCGGGCGCGAGCGCACCCTGCGACACGGCGTCCTGGGGGAGCTGCGCCTGCGCCCCGGCTATTACGCCTACGTGGGGCGCGCCCGCAGGGGTTTGCCCGCGCGCCTGGCGCGCCACGCCCGCGCTGGAAAGCAGGGCAAGCGCCTCTTCTGGCATATCGACCACTTCCTGGAGATGTCGTCGCTTGAGGAGGTCTGGGTATACCCGCTGGAGGTGGGGGAATGCGCCCTGGCCTCCGACCTGGAGGAGATAGGCGGGGACCGCGGCGGCCTCGCGGGCTTCGGGTCCTCCGACTGCCGCTGCCCCGGCCACCTCCTCCACTTCGGCGAAAAGAGGCCGCGTCCGGATGATGGATCCCTGCCGCGTGTTTTGACGTGCCGGCCGCCTTTCCCGCTTCGTTGAAAAGAGGTTGCACCAGCGGAGCTGATGGCGTGGATGAAGTATCCTTTTGGGGAGTTGCCAGAGGCAGCGAATGAGGCCCGATTCCTGGGTGCGCGTGCAAAGAACGGGGTCAGGCACCGGGGTGTTGCGAAAGGCAACATTTTAGGCCCGACCTCGGGGTGTTGCGAAAGCAACGTTCCTGGCCCGCCTCGGGGTGTTGCGCGGAACCTGTCCGGGAAAAAAGGAAGGGCGCCCGCAAGGGCGCCCTTCCTTTTTTATCCGCGCGTTCAGGCCGTGCCGCGGCGACTCAGCATGATCCCCCCGCCCACCAGGATGAGGGCGATGATGAGGGATAGCACGATGGCCACCACCCAGCTTCCCTTGCCGCCCGTGGTGTAGTTGTAGGTGGGCTTGGTCTGGAAGAGGAAGCGCACCTGGTTCTCGGCGTCATCGGCCTTGCCCAGCAGGTGGTCGTACTCCTCGCCGCGCTTGGTGATGGCCGCCACCTGCGCGTCCGTCATGTAGAAGGCCTTGAGGAAGTTGTAGACGCCGCGGGCGAGCTGTCCCGTCCCGTCGCCCACGCTGGCGAGGCCTTCCTTGACGGCGTTGGTCCCGTAGAGCAGGGTATCGGGAGTCCCGGAGCTGCCGATGCCCGCTATCGCCTCTCCCAGGCCCTCGGAGATCAGGATCAGGCCCTCCTTGACGCCGGGGTTGCTCAAGCTCCCGGTTGAGAGGCCAGCCTTTATCTTATCGAGTCCTGCCTGGATCGCCGCCATGGCGTAAAGCAGCGTGTCACTGGTGCTTTCGGAGCCGATGCCCGCCTTTACTGAGTTCAATCCACCCTTCACGCTTTCTGCTATTTGCAGAGCGGGCACGAGGGGTGACGATACGGGGCCTTTGACGAAGGCTATGATCGTTTGAGCCAGGGAGACAATGTTAGTTGCTGCGGTCACAACATTTGGATCTGTATGCGACAAAAGAGGCGTAGCTGCACCGATGATGTTGGTAGCAAGCTGCTCGATGCCTCCCGGCCAGGTGGGGCCCAACGCGCCTGCAGGGCTACTAAGCATCAACTTTAACGTTTCCATGCCCTTGAGCATGGTGGAACCGGAGTCGCTCATGCCGCTGCCGATACCCGCCTTAATGCCGTTGAGCCCGTTTATCACGGCGTTGACGGCATAGAGAAGGGTATCCTTGATATTTGCGGCTCCGATGCCCGACACGATCTGGGCGACGCCGGTGATGAGTTTCTCGTCCAGGCTGACCTTGGCCTCGGGCAGCCCCGCGCCCAGCTTGCCCAGCCCCTCGTGCACGGCGGTTATCCCATAGAGCAGGGTGTCCTCCTTCTCCGGCTCACCCACCCCCTCGTCGAGCTTCTTCAACCCGGCGTAGATCTGCTCCAGCCCCGACTTCAACAGGAACGTGCTGTCCTCCTGGTTGGTCTCCGGGATGAGGAAGGCGGCGCCGATGGTCAGGGGCGGCATCTGGAAGTTCTTCACGTCCGCCCGCACCCAGATGGTGTGGCTCTCCTGCGTGGCGGGCGGGAAGAGGGGTATGTTCCACTGCACGTTGGTGAAGTCGGGCATGGGTATGACCATCCCCGTGGGGTCAGCCTCCACGTTGAAGAACACCCGGTTGTCGAAGTACCAGTCGTAGGGCGAGATGACCATGGGCAGGTAGGTCTCGACCTCATCTTCCACCATCTGCCCGGTGTCCGGGTCCTTGTACGTCACCCGGGTCTTCTCCTTGCTGGTGTTGCGCAGGGTGAGCTCGAGCTCGAAGCGCCCGCTCTTGCCGGTGATCTCGTTCAGGTCGCTCACCGGCGCGCCGTCGAACTTGTACTTGAAACGGAGGTCCAGGGGGATGCGCGTGCGGACGTCCTCCACCATGGACTCGGAGAGCTTGGCGCCGGCCACGTAGCTGGCGCTGCCCTTGGCCTTCAGGCCCTCCCAGACGATGTAGTCCCCCTCGACCTTGGGCTTCTTGAAGCCGTGCACGCCCTGCCAGCTGGCATCCCCCTCGATGGATTTCCTCTCCCGCACGTTGAAGGGGCCGTCTCCCTTGAGGTCGAGGATGTCGAAGACCTGCACCCCTTCTATCTCTCCCGTGGAATCCAGGTTGCAGAGGACGAACTCCGAGCTCCTGACCTTCTGGCTCCCCTTGGTGTCCGTCTCGGCGCTGGCCGGGAGGATCATGGTCAGGGAAACGACCATGCCCAGGGCGATGAGCACCACCAGGATCCTTCTCAGTCGCTTCACCGCAACCACCTCCTATTCCGACCCGCCGGCGCTCTCGGCCGCCGCGGCGCTCCGGCGCAGGACCACAGCGTCGAGGACGGCGGCCAGGAGCATCCCGAAGAGCAGCGAGAGGATGACCCCAAAGAGGGTGGGCAGCACGCGGGGCATGCCCTCAATGGGCTTTTCCGCGAAAAGGTACTCAAAGCGCGCCATGGCCGCCTGGAACACCCCCCATCCCACCAGGAACATGGGGAGCATCTCGCGCATCTTTGGTATGGACACCAGGGCGGCGATGAGGATGAAGATGGCCCCGGCGATGGCCACCGAGAGCCCGTAATATAACGGGAAGACCAGCATGTACAGCAGGTAGGTGAGGAGCCCCGCGAACACCCCCAGCACCCCTCCCAGGGTCATCCAGGGCAGGGAGCGCGCGAGGGCGGAACCGTAGGCCAGGCACACCCCGAAGGAGATGAGCGCCACCCAGTAGGCCTTGGCCCCGAGGTAGTCGAAGAACCAGATCCAGAAGAATGCCACCACGGCCAGGATAACGGCCAGGATGGCGTTACGCTTGACGTTTTCCATCTCTCCCCCCTTTCGCGTCGGAGATATAAAACCGCCCTTACGATCTCTCACGAAACCTTTTCCCGCCGTGCCTTACGGCAGAACAAGGGAAAAGGCAGAAGAAAGATACTCGGAAGGATCAGGACGTGTGCCTCACCTCCTCCGGCCGACACCCGCTCCCCACGCTATAATTATTAACCGATCCCGGCCCGTTTAGCAACACGAACTCCACCCGGCCGCGCGCTCCCGGAACCCCGTTCCCCGGCGTCTTTTCCCCGCCGCGGTACCTCCCTTTCATCCGCCTTCCTCTTGATACATCAAACCTACTATGCTATTTTTCCACGTTTTTCCTCTATACCCTTCATACCCCGTTCCGGCCGCCATCGCATCACCCACCGGCAGCTCCCCTCCGCGACCTTACGTTGAAAGCGCCCCTCGCCACGCCGGTCGCCCGCTCCGACTAAAACGCCTGTTTTGTATTTGTATCGGCCTGCCTTCCTTGATTATTTATGCCCCCCGGTTATCCGGCCGTGGGGCGGCACCCGGAGGCTGATGCGGGGGGCCGCGTCGAAGAGGAAAAATAGGAAAAGGGGTTCGAGGAACGGCGAAAAGAGAGCGGCTATGGGGAGTACGGGGATATGGATATGGGGATTTGGGGAGCATGGTGATATTTGGGGTATGGGGATATGGGGAGTATGGGGAGGAGGCAGGGGTGATAAAAGGAGCTGCGGCGTAAGGAAGTGCCCGCGCGGAAGCGCGGATGCCCCCGCGGAACCCCCGAAAAGCTTATGCATGCGCGGAACCTCGGAAACGCGGATGCCCGCCCCAGCCGAGGAGTTCAGCCGGTTCGACGGCCGTCTTAGATACATGCGCGGAACTCGGAAAACGCGGATGCCCGCGCGGCAGTGCGGAAGCGTAAAGGCCGCCGCGTGGAGGGATGTCACGTCACCGGCGGCGGGAAGGGCAGCCGTTCAGGCGCCCCCGCCCTTCATCATCTCCCGCAGGCGCAGCAGGTTGGCGAGGGGCTCGGCGGGCAGCTCCCGCGCCCCTCCCAGCGCCTGGGCGTAAAAGGTCACCTCGGCGCAGAACTCCACCGTCTCCAGGCGGTGGTAGGCCTGCTCCACGTCGCTTCCCCAGCAGATGACGCCGTGGTTCTCCAGGAGGGCCGCGTCGTATTTCGCGAGGTACGACGCCACCGCCTCGCCCAGCTCCGGGCTTCCCGGAGGCTGGAAGGGGACCAGGGGCACCTCGCCCAGGAAGATGACCGCCTCGGGGACGAGGTGCAGGTCCAGGGGCCTGCCGGCGATGGCGAAAGCCGTGGAGAAGGAGGGATGGGCGTGCACCACCCCGCCCAGGTCCTCCCTTTCCCGGTAAAGTCGCAGGTGCATGGGGGTTTCCGTGGTGGGGTACCCCTCTCCCCGCAGCACCTCCCCGTCCAGGCTCATGGCCAGGATCTGCTCCGGGCGCATGAACCCCTTGCTCACAAGTGTGGGGGTGATGAGTACGGTGTCCCCGTCCAGGCGGGCGGATATGTTTCCGGAGTTGGCGGAGACCATGCCCCGCTGCCACATACGCCTGCCCACCTCGCATATCATCTCGCGCAGAGTCCCTTCATCCATGGCTCCCTCCTGTCGGCCGGTTCCCTCGGGGCGCTTTCCGGGCGCTCTTCCCGCGCTTTCCGAACGAGCCCGCCCGCCGCGCGGTTTTTCTCTCGCCGTCGGGGGGCGTGTTTATGATCATACACCGTTTGCCCGGGATGGCGGTCGCGGCCGTACGCAGCCGTGGGTCGCGCCGCGGCCGGCCTTCCGTGAGCGCACAGGGAGGGGTGGGTCGCGGGCACGCCTTGCGTGCATGCCTTGCGTGTGTCGGCATGCCTTGCGGGTTGCAGAAAAAGCGGGGGAACGGCGGCGCTCGCAATCCCGTGCCCGCGGGAAGATGTCCACGGGTTGATGCTCGCGGGTAGATATTGCGGAACGACGCTCACTCTTGGATTCCACAGGAAAATGCTCACGAGCGGATCTCGCGGGTCGACGATCACGGAAAGGCGCCTAAAAAATCTTCTTCTCCCACCACCGTTCCTTGTTGCGGTCCCGGTCTCGATAGGGGCGCACGTTTATCTTCGTCTTCCCCGAAGAGGCCTTGGGGACCGCTTCTTCCTCGACGGGGAGATCCTCCATGGACTGCACCTTCTCGTCCTCATGCAGCACCAGCGACGCCATCACCTTGATGGGCGAATCCTTCAGGCGTTCGAGCATCTCCTCCCACCCCCTGCGGGGTCGCCCCATGACCTCGTAGACCTCCATGAGGTGTTCCGCGAAGACGAAGGCCAAGGGCTTCAGGTTGCTTTCGTACAGCTCCCTGTCCTCGGGGGTGAACTCCTCGAAGGGGACGTCAAGGAGGTTGATGAGCTTCTGCGGGATCTGCAGCTCCTTTTCCTCGAACTTTCTCTCCAGCTTCTTGGTGAAGAAACTCCGGACGACCTTCCTGGCCGGTGCCTGGCTTGCCTCCTGTCCGGTTGCGCTTGCTTCCATTCGTGTACCCCTGGTTTTCGTACATCTTTGTCCTGCACCAGTCATCGCTTCATTATATCGGAAATCACCGCGCATCCTTGAATCTGCGCGCCTGCCCGCATCACTCCTCGCCCTTGCTCCCTCCATGGCCCGCGAGGGCGGCGCGGCTTTCCGCCCGGAGGCCGCCGGTATCGCCTTGGGATATAATCTTGAAGGGCGGAGAGAAAGCGGCGGAAACGAGGTCGGGAGGACGCGCCTTGCGTGAAGAGCACGACATCAAGCCCGTTCACATCGGCATCATCATGGACGGGAACGGTCGCTGGGCGAAGATGCGGGGATTGCCGCGCATCGAGGGACACCGCTGCGGCGAGGAATCCATCATGGAGGCCGTGCGGGTATGCGCCGGGCACGGCATAAGGGCCCTCTCCCTCTTCGCTTTCTCCACCGAGAACTGGGATCGCCCGGAGGAGGAGGTGCGTTTCCTGGTCAACATGAGTCGCGACGTGCTGCGGAGGCGGCTGGAGGAATTCATGTCCCTGGGCGTGCGCTTGCGGCACGTGGGGCGAAGGGACGGCATACCGGACAAGATACTCGCATGGTTCGACCTGGCCGCGGAGGTGACGGCGCAGAACCGCGGGCTGAACCTCAACATAAATTTCAATTACGGAGGAAGGAGGGAGATACTCGACGCCGCCCTCGCCGTGGCCCTAGCCGTGAGGGAGGGACGCGTGCGGCTCGAGGATGTCGACGAAGGGGTATTGAGGCGGCACCTCTACGTTCCCGAGCTTCCGGACATCGACCTGCTCATCCGCACCGCGGGCGAATGGAGGATAAGCAATTTCATGCTCTGGCACCTGGCCGACGCGGAGGTGGTGATAACGCCGGTGCTGTGGCCCGATTTCCGGCGCGACCACCTCGAGGAGGTCATGCGTGAGTTCGCGAGGCGCCGCGCCCGCCTTGGCGAAGTCGCAACCGATCGGTTCGATTGAGGCGGATTGCGGCTTTTCCGGTTGCGTCGCCCGCTTGGCCGACAAGAGACATCCCCTTCCGGGCGCAACGGTACCGCCCCGTTTGCGCATCACGGCAACGTCTTCTCGCCCACTTTTTCCATGCGAACATGCGGCCACGCGCGGATGGCGTTTCCCTCGTGTTCATGCGCTTTTACGGCAGTCGTTGTGTTGCGCGAGCGGGATAGGAATTTGGTATATTATGACATGTTGCCATATATAGGCAATAGAAGCACGCACCCGCGAGCGCCCGCGAATTGTCCCGGGACGATTTTCAAAAAGGGGAAGGAAATCCGTGCCAAGGAGAGAAAATTCTTCAAGAAAAACTTAATGAAAGGAGTGAAGACATGGCTACCAAACCCGCTAAGAAGGCAGCGGCCAAGAAGCCCGCCAAGAAGACGGCCGCCAAGAAGACGGCAGCCAAGAAGACGGCCGCAAAGAAGCCCGCGAAGAAGACGGCGGCGAAGAAGCCGGCCGCCAAGAAGACGGCCGCGAAGAAGCCGGCGAAGAAGACGGCCGCCAAGAAGCCTGCCGCGAAGAAGCCAGCCAAGAAGACGGCCGCCAAGAAGCCGGCGAAGAAGACGGCCGCCAAGAAGAAGTAGTTTTCACGGATAGAGACACGGCGGGAAAGAAAGGCTTTTCGTATCCCTGCAAGGCGGCAAGGAGCCTTGCGTGTTACCGTGGGAGGAACCCTGTGGGAACGTGGTCTTTCCCGCCGTCTTTCGCTTCGCGCAGATCCCCGGGATTCCCCAGAGGATTCAACGGGGATGACCTGTCGTTTCGGCATGTTTGCCCGGTTGGGCAATATCGGGTAGCTCCCCGGAGAGGATATCCATGCTTTGACCCCACATCCACCTCCTGTCTATACTCGTATGGATGGAAAAGAAAACCGTCCTGATCATTGAGGATGACCGGGCCGTCGCCAGGCTTATCGAGATAGTGCTGAGCGGGAAAGGTCTTTATACGCATGTCTGCCTGGATGCCACCGGGGCCCTGGAGGTCACGAAACGCGTCCTGCCCGACCTGGTAATCCTTGACATACACATGCCCCGCCGCAGCGGCATCAGCGTGCTCAAGCGGTTACGCCAGGAAGAAAACACCCGTCACGTTCCGGTGGTGGTCTTTTCCGTGCTGTCCCGGCGCCAGAGCATAGAGCAGCTTTCCAGGATGGGGGCGGACGGGTTCGTTTCCAAGAGCGAGGGCGTGGATGCGCTGGTGGAGAAGGTCATGGAAATGCTTGCTTGACGCGGGAGGGGAATACGCACGATGGAAGTGATGGAGGCCATCAGGAAGAGGAGGAGCATCCGTCGTTACCAGGACAGGGAAGTGCCCCCCGAGCTCATCCGCGAGGTCCTCGAGGCCGCGCGGCTGGCCCCCTCGGGGAGCAACCTGCAGACCTGGAAGTTCAAGGTGGTGACGGATGCCGATACCCGCAAGTCGCTGCGGGAGGCGGCCTTCGGGCAGAAATTCGTGGAGCGGGCTCCGGTGGTCATCGTCGCGTGCGCCGACCTCACGGCTTTCGGCGACGTCTCCAGGAGGACCATGGAGCTCCTGAAGTCCGGCGCGGTGAGACCCAGCATGGAGATGGCGCTGTGGTACCTCCGCCGGAACAAGGGGGAAGACCTCGAGGAGAGAAACCTGGTAAGCGCCTGCATCAACGTCAGCATCGCCGTGCAGAACATGGTACTGGCGGCCACTTCCCTCGGACTGGGCACCTGCTGGGTGCGGGCCTTCCGGCCGGAGAAGGTGGCCGAGCTGCTGCGATTGCCCCCTGAGTACCCCCCGCTCTTTCTCGTCACCATGGGTTATGCGCGCGAGGACCCCGAGGCAAGGAGCAGGAAATCCCTGGAAGAGATACTGCTCTGAGCGGGGTTTGTGCATCTTGCGCCCGCTAACACCGCGGTACGCATCACCAATGCGGTACGCGTCACGGGGAGTCACCGGGACGCGGGGGAGGCGCTCCCGTGCGCGAACCAGTCACTCAACTGGCATATGGCGCAGAGGGGTTGCGACGTGGGCTCGCCGCAGCGCGTACAGTCCGAGGGAGGCTCGCGGTCGGTCGTTTCCCCTTCAGGCATCGCTTCGCGCAGCGAGAGGAGAAGCTGCAGCTTCCCCGAGGGTATTATCCTCTCCATGTGGTCGAAGACCTCCTTGAGCGCATGGCCGCGGGGGCTCCACACGGGGCACTTCTCCGCGAATACCGGGATGTCCCGCTGGTGGCAGTATTCCAGGTTGAGCCGCTCGGGCATGTAATACAGCGGCTTCACCTTGCGCACGAGCCGCTCGGCGGCCGGCAGGACCGGGGGCGGAAGATAGTGCTTGCGCGAGAGCAGGTTCTTGAAGGCGAAGAGGAGGATGTCCTCCAGGGTGTGGGCGGTGGCGACGACCGTGGCGTCCATGCCCCGCGCTTCCCTGTCGAGCAGCGAGCGCTTGATGGCGCCGCATACGGCGCAGGGGTGCCACCCCTTTACCTTCTGCACCCTCAGCCCCATGTCGCCGATGCGCACCACCCGCAGGAGCACGCCCGCCCGGGAGCACTGCTCCTCCACCACGCCCAGGTTGCGGTCGGAATACTCCCCCATGTTGAGATGGAAGTGCAGCGCCGAGAGGTGGAATCCCATCACTACGCCAAGGCGCCGCAGCGCGTAGAGGAGAGCGGCGGAGTCCTTCCCCCCCGAAACGGCCACCACCACCCTGTCCCCCTCTTGCAGCATGTCGTGTTTTTCCACGGCGCGGCGTACACGCCGCTCGTAGAAGCGGAGGTAGCAGGGAGGGCAGAGCTTCAGGTTGAACTCCGTGAGGCGCAACACCCCGGTGCGGGCGGCGCAGATGCGGCAACGCCCCTCCACCTGCTGCACGGGAGGATGGTTGTCTTCGCTCATGCGAATAAGATAGCAGATATTCCCCCGGCGCGTACTCGCTATCCCGGTTTTCAGGAGGGTGCGTTCGAGGTGATGCGTTCGGGGAGAAGGGTTCGCGCAGCGGTCAGGGGAACGCCTTCAGGGAGAAGGGTTCGCGCAGCGGTCAGGGGGACACGCCGTGCATCGCCGTGGAAAGCGGTATGTCGGCGGGCATCTCCCCGGTTTCCATGAGAGGCAGGCGGATGACTATGGTGAGCCAGCCTCCCGATGCCCTTATGGCGCTGAAGCTTCCTCCGTGCGCCGCCACCACCCTGTTCGCTATGGCCAGGTCGAGGTCTTCCTCGCTCTGGTCCCAGTGCGCAAGGGAAAGGCGGCTTCCGTTCTCACGCAGCACGGAGGCCTCCCGGTTGCGTATGTTGAGGGTGAACACCAGCTCACGCCCCTCGTCCTTGAGGGATATCCTGGTTTCGGTGCCGCTGCCGAACCTCCTGGAAACGAAGGAGAAGACGCCTTCCAGCGCGCGTTTCATGCGCGTGACGTCAAGCATCACCTCGGGAAGCCTTTCCGGCGCGCTCAGGACGGCCTGCGCGGGGTCGCAGGCCTGTCCCAGGCGGGGGAGGGAAGAGCGCACCAGGTCCTCCATCCTGGCGGGTTCGCGGTTCAGGCGCACCTTGCCCGACTCGAGGCGCGAGATGTCCAGGAGGTCCTCGACAAGACGGGAGAGGTTATCGGCCTCCCTGCGGATTATCTCCAGGTATTCCCTCTCCATCTCCGCGGGAAGCTCCCTGCTCGCCAGCAACTCGCTGAAGCCGAGGATGGAGGTCAGCGGCGTGCGCATCTCGAAGCTGACCGCCGAGACGAAGCCGGAAGCGGCGCGGTTCATCTCCGCGAGCCTGTGCAGTTCCTCCATGGCCCTCGTCCTCTCGCGGGCCTGTTCCCTGCTCTCCACGCTGAGGCGCTCGAAGAAGAAGGAGAGGAGGAAGAGGAAGAACAGTTGCGAGACGAGTAGCTGCGTTTCGCCGGAAACGAGCTGGTACCGCACGCTGCAGGCGAAGAGGTGGCCGACGGCGGCCAGTATGGCGAGAGTGGCGGACATGCGCGACGAGGTGCTCAGCCCGCACGCGAATGCGGTGAAGAGCAGCAACAACGGGAAGAGCGGGCTGCGCACGCCGCCGCTGAAGGAGATGGCCCCGCAGAGGAGGGCTGCCGCGGACAGCAGGTAGACGGCGATGATGAGACTCGCGTAGCGCGCGAAAAAACCTTCCCCGTGGGGGAGCATTATGGTGGTGGCGTTCACCACGAGGATGCCGACCAGGAAGAGGAACGCCGTCTCCTGCCGCATGCCGGCCTGGTGGGGGAGGAAGAGCAGCAGGGCGAAAAGCGGGATGACCACCCAGAGGGAGTTCCCCAGTACGCGCGTCAGGTTCCTCCGGAACAACTCGCGACCCCCCTTATCCTCCGCGTATGGGAAGGTAGACGGTGAAGGTGCTGCCCTGCCCCTGCTCGCTGCGCACGGTGACCTTCCCGCCGTGCAGCTCCACGATGTGCTTGACTATGGCCAGCCCCAGGCCCGTTCCGCTTATGCCCAGCACCTCTTCCCTCTCCACGCGGCTGAACCTTTCGAAGATGCGCGGCAGCTCCTCGGCCGGGATGCCGATCCCCCGGTCGCTGACGGAGATGGTCACGTACTTGCCCTCCACCTCGGTGGTCACCTCTACGGGGCCCCCGTCGGGAGAGTACTTGATGGCGTTGCTGAGGAGGTTCTTCATCACCTGGTGCAGCCTTTCCGGGTCCGCGTAGACCATGGGGACATGGCGCGAACCGAGGTAGCGCAACCGGTGGGAGGACGTCTGCGACTGGAAGAACTCCACGTCCTCCGTGACGAGGCGCGGGATATCGACCATCTCGTGCTTGAGCTCCAGGCCCGCTTCGATGCGGGACAGGTTGAGAAGGTTGGTGATGAGGCTTGAGAGGCGCTCTGCCTCCACCTGGATGATGCGGTAGAACTCCTGCCTCTTTGCGGGCTCCAGGTCCTTGGTGGCCAGGATCTCGCTGAAGCCGTGAATGGAGGTAAGGGGGGTGCGTATCTCGTGTGAGACCACGGACACGAACTCGGACTTCGCCTTTTCCAGCCGCCGGATGAATTCACCCAGGGTGGCCACCTCGTTGCGGGACTGCTCCTGGCGGCGCAGCTCGAGGGAGATGCGGCTGGAGAGGTAGCAGGCGAGGAAGAGGTAAAGGACGTTACATGCCAGCGCCTGCACGTTCGCGACGGCGAAGTCGCCGGAGGTGACCGTCACAAGGGTGTAGGCGGCCGCGAGAAAGGACGTGTTCAGCAGGGCCGGGACCAGGTCGCAGCAGATGCCGGCCGCCACGGGCCCGATGAGCGCGGCGTAGTAAAGGGTGCTGGAGACGCCCCCGCTGAAGTAGATGGCCGCGCACACGATCACGTCGTACACGCAGATCCCGATGAAGAGGGGTGGCAGGCGCGGGAAAAGCCTGCCGTGCCTGCTGGGGTAGAGGATGACCAGGTGGTGTACTATGACCAGTACGCCGAGGGCGGCGAGCACGAGGTAGAGCATGGAGTGGTCCATCTCCTGCTCGTGGGGGAGGTGGATGATGAGGGCGGTGAGGGGGATGGCGATGATCGCCATGATGGTGAGTATGCCCGCCAGCTTTCTCTCCATGTTCATCCGCCCGCGCGTCTCCCCCGTCCTCTTTCGGCTCTCCCTTTCTTCTTATTGTACTTCGTCCTGCCGGGCTCTTTCTTTGACATTCCAGGGCACCCGTTCTTCTCCCGGCCCGGGGCCTCGGCATGACGGTCTCGCTCGGCGCCACGCACCGCTCTTGAATTCGGAACGTGAGAGAGGAGTCCTCGCTGCGACCGATCCTGTAGTTCCCCGGGCTGGGTGGATACGGTAAGGCCGGGCCGGGGGCTCGTGCTCGCTCCGCGACGCGCGGCCTCGCGATGGCTACATGCCCTCCTTCGGGCAAGGCCTTTCTCAAACGGGGACACTTCGCCAGAGCCATGATGGAGGCCGCTTGCGATGTCGCTCGCCCGACCCCCGGATCCGGCCCGGGTGGTTGGTTCAGTAAGGGAGGCTGCGACCGATCCTGTAGTTCCCCGTGCTGGGTGGATGGAAATGCGGGGGCTGCTCGCGATTTCCCTGGCCCGGCACCCGGACGGACTTACGCCCAGGCCCGGTGGAATGCGTATGCATGGAGGTTAAAGGAATCGAGCCTGTGTTGCTGCCGGTGCCCGATACCTCGTCACGACAGTGGGCTGGGCAAAATCCTGGGTAAAGCAAAGGGAGGAGGCCGTGGCCCCCTCCCATGGAGGAAATTCGCTTTACTGTTGCGCGAGGATGTCCCTCAGGGGTATGTCCGCCAGGTGCGTGTACACGTAGGACGAGCTTCCGTAGCGGTGCCAGAGGAGATTCGGCTGCTGGTAGTTGTAGATGTTGACGTGCGTGGTGTAGAGATTGCTGGACAGGGGCCAGCTCCAGACCTCGAGCATCCCGTTCACCTCGATGTAGGCGCTGTTGGGGTCGATGGAGGCGCCGTTGGTGTCGAAGGTGAAGAAGAGGTTGACGTCCCCTCCCACGTGGTCGGGGTAGCGCGCGCCCAGGTCGTTCTGGTAGTGATTGCCGCGCCTCCACAGGTAGGAACCCTTCGAGGACCCCTTGCCGAAGAGGATATAGGAACGCCCGCCGCTGTGCAGGATGAGCTGCAGGGGCATGTAGTCCAGGGAGCGCTCGTTGGTCAGCCACTGCACCGTCAGGTAGAGATGCACGTAGTTCGCCTTGCTCCAGTCGGCGTTGTAGAGATCGGGGGTGTACCAGTTCATGATGGCGCTCTGGGGATCCAGGTCAGCGGAGGGGTCGACGTTCCTGAAGATGTAGCGGTAATCCCCCCAGGTCACGTTGGGCTTGGTAGGTTCCTGCGCCACCCCGACCCCGGCTTCCTCTCCCTGCGCCGTCTCTCCCGCCTGTCCCGCCTGCTCGTCCTGGGCCCAGCACCATCCCATCAAGAGGGCGACGAGCAACAGGCTGAGGAGGGCTATCATGGCTATCTTCCTCATCACCCGGACCCCCTTCTAATCCTGCTCCCTTTCCTGAAAAAGGAAGTAACTGTCCAAGCCGCTTTCAATTCTAACATATCGGCATTCGACAACCCGCTCTTGAACCCGACGACACGGTCCACTGGCGCTGCTGCCGACAATTTTCAATAATATACCAATCGGCAGGATTTGTAAAAATGTGGTGACCGCGCCTTTGCCCTTGTGCGACTTCTTCCATGCCGAAGATGCTGTTCGCCATCGCACGCATGTTACGGCGCACACGGGACAGGCCTTCCACCGGTTGAGGGGAACTGCGGTGGGAGTCCTCAGGGGAGGGAGGCCTCGCTCTCCAGTTCCTCCTCCATGGCGTCCACCACGCTGGTGTAGGCGACCACGCTGCGGTGCAGGAGGTCCATGGCCTCGGAGAACCTCCTGGCCAGGAGCGGGTCATCGCTGACCTCCTTCATCTGCCGGAGTATGTCCAGGACCTGCTTCATGGAGCGCACGAAATCCCCGGCGGAATACTGGGGGTAGGCGGAGGAGATATAGGCAAGGTCCTCGCCGCGGGCCCAGTCGTGAACGACGGGTATGAAGCCGGGATCCACGAGCCGCAGCAGGTCCAGCCCCTCGCGCGCCTCCAGTGTCTTTATCCTTCCCTCCAGGGTACGTGTGCGCGTCACCGCCTCCTCCAGCCCGGGGGTGGGAAAAGAGGGAGCCGCGGCGGGTTCGCGGTAGGGGCGGCCTCCCCGGCGGCGAGGCGCGGGACCCTCCCGGGTCTCGAAGACGAAGATGGAGGCGAAGGCGGCCGTTTCCGCCGCGTCCAGTGGATGGAAGACACCCTGCTCCAGGCATTCCGCGAGCGTGAGGTCGCACTCGTTGTAGATGCGGCTGAGCATGATGCCCTTGCGCGTCGGCTTGTCGTCCTCCAGGTAGCCCAGGCGCGACAGCACCTTCATCACGTTGCCCAGCCTGCGCGAGGAGACGTCGCTGCGCGCCGCCATCTGAGACTCGACGCGGGCGATCTCCGCCTCCAGGTTGGCGATGTTGCGGCATACCTCCATGCACCCCTCCTGCGCATCGCAGGCATGGCAGGGGTGCGTTTCCATTTCCTCCCTGGCGTAGATGAGTTCCTCGCGGTGCGGGAGGGACAGCTCCGCCTCCCACTCCTCCGGGGGCGGCAAGCGGAAACCGCCAAGAGCTTGGCGTAGTTTCTTCTCCTTGGCCTTGCTGTCGGCGGGGAGGAAGGAGGATCCCAGGTGCCCGATGACCTGGGGGGGATATGGAAACTGCTGGTAGGAAGCCTTGAGGAAGCGGCCGCGGTCGTCCATGGTCGTCAGGCGGGGGTTGCCGTGCTTGTCCTCGGAGATGGAGAGCACCACCGCGGCCCTGCGCGCGCCCTTGCGCTGCAGCACGATGACGTCGCCGGGGACCATTTCCTCCAGCTCGCGGTTGACGAGCTCCCTCCTCCTGCGGCGGCGCTCCTCGGCCATCTCCTTCTCCATGCGCGAGACCTCCGTCCGCAGCGCGAAGTATGCTCGGGCGTCGCCGCGCTCGCAGGCGATCTTCTTCTCGTGAGACCGCGCCCTCTTGCGCAGCCGGCTGCGGGAGCGTTCCAGGCGCACCACGTCGCGGTCGGCGTGGAACTGGGCGAAGCTGGAGTTCAGGAGGTGCACCGCGGCCTCCACGTCGTAGTAGTGCAGGAGGTTCACGGCCATGTTGTAGGAGAGGGTGAAACTGGAACGGATGGGAAGACTTTCCATGCGGGCAAGGTTCTGCACCTGGGCGAACTGCACCATGGGGTTGTAGAGGGTGACGGCGTTGCCAACCCTGTCTATCCCCCGCCTCCCGGCGCGGCCCGTGAACTGGGTGTACTCGGTGGGGGTGAGGAACTCGTGCGATTCGCCGCTGAACTTGAAGAGGGACTCGATGACCACCGTCTTGGCCGGCATGTTGATGCCCAGTGAGAGGGTCTCGGTGGCGAAGACCACCTTCACCAGCCCCTGGGCGAAGAGGTCCTCCACGACCTCCTTGAAGAGGGGGAGGTGCCCCGCATGGTGGGAGGCGACACCGCGCTTCAGGGCCTCCAGCCAGAGGTCGAAGCCGAAGACCTTGAGGTCCTCCTCGGGCAGCCAGGCGAAACGCGCCAGGGCCTGCTCCTCGATGGACGCCTTCTCGTGCGGGGCGGTCAGGTCGATGCCCGCCTCCATGCAGTGCGAGACACCCGCGTCGCAGCCCGCCCGGCTGAAGATGAAGTAGATGGCGGGGAGCATGCCCGACTTGCGCAGCCGCTCCACCACGTCCGCCCGGCGCGGTATGAGATGGCGGGCCTTCAACGCGCGGCCGCCGCGGCCTCGCCTCTTCATGGACCGCTCGTATTCCTCCACCACCTGGGGGGAGCGGTCGGAGAGGAGGTTCACCATGATGCCGCCGATGAGGTAGTAATGGCGCAGGGGCACGGGCCGGTGGTCGTGGTAGATGACCTCCACGTCGCCGCGGAGGTCGTTGAGCCATTCGCCGAATTCCCGGTAGTTGGAGACGGTGGCCGAGAGGGCGACGATCTTTATGTCCACCGGCAGGTGGATGATGATCTCCTCCCAGACCGCTCCCCGGAAGGGGTCCATGAGGTAATGGCACTCGTCCAGGACCACGTAGCGCAGGCCGTAAAGCGTCGGGGAACGCTCGTAGATCATGTTGCGCAGCACCTCCGTGGTCATGACGACCACCGGTGCCTCGGGGTTGATGCTGTTGTCCCCGGTGAGCAGCCCCACGTTCTCCGTCCCGTAGGCGGCGCAGAAATCGCGGAACTTCTGGTTGCTGAGGGCCTTGAGGGGCGTGGTGTAGAAGGTCTTGCCCCCCGCGCGCTGCGCCGCCCACACCGCGAACTCCGCCACCACCGTCTTTCCCGAGCCCGTGGGGGCGACAACCAGGACGGAACGGTCGCGCGCCAGGTGCCTGATGGCCTCGAGCTGAAAATCGTCCAGGGGGAAGGGGTAGCGCGACGTGAATTCGTCTAATTCGCTCAACTCTTTCGTCTCTCTTCCGTTTTCCACGCCCTTCATTGTAGCAGACTCGCGGAAGCGTGCGCCTCGGAGGCATCATGAGGAGTACGGCCGCGGGCCGCACCTCCCGCTTTCCCCCGGCGCGCGCCGTCGCCTCGTTCACGCGCGGTGGCCTCGATAAGGCAGTGGCCTCGCCAAGTGCGCCTTGAGGACTGCGGCTCGGGATGGGTCGAGGGACGCCCTGTTCTCGCGGGCAAGGGTCCCCCTCGTCCCGGCAAGTCCCTTTCATCCTGGCAAGGCTTGCGCTCGTCCCTGCAAGCCCCCATCGTCCCGGCAAGCAATAGATGATACGGCGGGAAGGGAACGGCCTGCCGTGGCGAAGGTCACCCCGGTGCGGTAATCTCTCTTGGTGATGATGTAAGGATGGTGATGCGGGGGATGGACGAGAGTCTGAACTGCGAGGAGCTCGCGCCGGGAGACGAGGAGGAACTCCTCACTTTCCTGGAACGGGACGCGGTGAAGAACCTGCGCATGGTGTGGTCCGTCAGGCGCTGGGGACTCCTCAACCTGGGGCTGGCGGAGCAGGGCTCCTTTCTGGCCGCCCGTTCCGGGAGCGAGATACGCGGGGTGCTCCTCCGCGAAAACCAGGGCATCTGGAGGGTGGCGGGGGAGGGCGAGGCGGCGGTGGTGCTGGCGCGGGCGGCGCTCGAGGAGTGGGGTATGCCGGAAGCCGTGGCGGGCCGCCGCGAGGAGGTCGTTTTCCTGCTCGAGCGGTTCCCGGAGCTGGGCGGGGCGCAGGTGAGAAGGGAGGAGGAGGTGGCCCTCATCCTCGAGGCGGGGGGCTTCATCCCGCGGGACCCCGAAAGGGCGGAGCATGCGCGGTTGGAGGACATCGAGGCGCTGGTGGGCCTGGAGCGCGCCCTGCAGTGGGACCTCCTGGGAAGCGTTTCCAGGGAATGGGCTATACGCCTGCAGATGCTGCGCGTGGTGGAGGGCGGTGCTTGTGCCGTGGTGAGGGACGGCGGGCGGGTGGTGGCCAAGGCCGAGATGGAGGCCGTGACGCCGAGGGCGGACGAGCTGGGCGGGGTCTATACCGTGCCGGATCACCGCCGCCGGGGTTGCGCGGCCGCCGCGTGTAGCCTGATTTGCTCGCATTCCTTGTCCCGCGGCAAGGTGGTGCGCCTGGAGACGCAGAAGGACAACCACGCCGCCATCGCCCTTTACCGCGGCCTCGGTTTCCGGGAGCTCTGGCCCCACCTGGTGGTGTCCTTCCGGGCCTGAGCGTCCTTCCGGACATGAACGGGAGTAGTGAAACACCTCGGTGCCGGGCGCGGTGCGTTGCTCATGCGTGTTGTTTGTAAGGTGGCGGTCACGCGGGCGTGCCAGCTTTCGGGGCAAGCACCTTACTCGTGATCTTTTTGTGTTGCGCGCCTACGGGATGATGGAGCTTCCCAGGGAGTCGTGGGCCCAGGTCCTCCCTGCGCCGTAGACGGCGCGCTCGCAGACCACCGGCCCGCTCGCCTCCACGCGGGTGGAGACCTCCCAGGCTACGAGGTGGTCGTTGAGGCGGAAGGAACGGCGGGAGGCGGCCGGGATCACCTGGCCCTGCAGGCCCGCGGGCCTCCTCTCCCCCTCCGCGGTCTGCAGGACGAGGTCCACGGTGACCGCCTCCTCGCCCGGGTTCTGCACCACCACCCAGGTCTCGAAGCCGCCCGCGGTGCACCCTTCCGCCAGGTACCAGGTGCGGGAGGCCTCGCTGGCTCCCAGGGAGTCGTGGGCCCAGGTCCTCCCTGCGCCGTAGACGGCGCGCTCGCAGACCACCGGCCCGCTCGCCTCCACGCGGGTGGAGACCTCCCAGGCTACGAGGTGGTCGTTGAGGCGGAAGGAACGGCGGGAGGCGGCCGGGATCACCTGGCCCTGCAGGCCCGCGGGCCTCCTCTCCCCCTCCGCGGTCTGCAGGACGAGGTCCACGGTGACCGCCTCCTCGCCCGGGTTCTGCACCACCACCCAGGTCTCGAAGCCGCCCGCGGTGCACCCTTCCGCCAGGTACCAGGTGCGGGCGGCCTCGCTGAACTCCGCCGACAGCGTGCGATCCCTTTCGGCGTCGAACACGTAAGGGTTGGCAGTGGAAACCTCTCTCCCTTCCTCCTTCCAACGGACAAAGCGGAAGCCGGCGGCGGGCAAGGCGGTGAGGGTAACACGTGATCCGTGTTTGTAAGTCCCGGTCCCCCAAACCCCGCCGGATCCCGCCGGCTCCACGTCGCAGGAGATGTCGTATTCGGTGAGCTCGAAGGTCACCCGGATGTCGTGATCCTTCTGGACGCCGGTGAGGGTATAGACCATCCCGCCCGCATCGGTGACGGGTTGCGCCACGCCGTTGTCGGTGATGCCCGCGATGCGGTGGCCGGGGGCTGGGGTGATGGTGAGACTGAGGTCGGAGGCGGCCACGGCCTCCAGCATGCCTTCGGGGTCGATGGAGCCTCCCGGCCCCGCGGAGGCCGAAACGGTGAAGATCGTCCCGTCGTGGCTCACGCTGAGCAGGGTGGCGTAGGCGTCGATGCGACCGTGACCGAAGTAATCGTCCCTGCCCGGTTCACCGAGATCCTTGGCGTTTTCGAAGATAGCTAGCTCCACTTGCTCCGGGGTATAGCCCGGACGCAATGAGAACACCAGGGCGGCCAGTCCCGCCACGTGGGGCGTGGCGTACGAGGTCCCCGAGCCGAAGGCGTAACCGCCGGATCCCTCGTACTTGGTCACGTAGATGTCGCGGCCGGGCGCGCTGGCGTCGACCCGGGCGTGGTGGTTGGAGAAAGAGGCCCACTGGTCCTGGTTGGTGGTGGCCGCGCAGCCGATGACGTTGTCCAGGCAGGCCGGGTATATTACGTAATCGGCGCCGTCGTTTCCCACCGCCGCGCACAGCACCATGCCCTTGGCATGAGCATAGTCGACCGCGTCCTGCACGGCCTGGGAGTAGAACGGGCTTCCCAGGCTCATGCTGGCGACCTTGGCCCCGTTGTCCGCCGCGTAATAGATGCCCTCCACCAGCTCGGCGATATCGAAGGCCCCCGCATCGTAGCCTGCCGCGCTCAGTACCTTCAGGGGCATGATCATGGCGCCGTGCGAGACCCCGGAGATGCCCCGCGCGTTGTCGCTCTCCGCGGCCACCACCCCGCTCACCGAGGTGCCGTGGCCGAAATCGTCGCGCGGGTGTGGATTGGGGTTGGTCTTGAAATAGAAATCGTAGGTGGAGCTTCCCGACCACGCGGAACCGTTCCAGAGCCATTGCTGACCTTCGGGATACGGGTTCCTTCCCTGGAAAATATAGTAAAAATCGCTGGAGCTCAGGTTGGTGGTCCTGAAGACCAGGTAGCAGGTGGCGCCGGCAGCCAGGTGATAGGGGGAGGAGAGCTCCCGGTAGTGGAGGTTGAGGGTATCCACCAGCCTGCGCTCCGGCTCGTCGTCCGGGCATATGGTAAATGTTCCCAGGTCCGGTCCGTTGAGGTCGCTGCGCACGGAAACGGTTATTTCCCCCGTGGGGTTGCCCACCTTGAGGAGCAGGATGCCCACGTGCGTGATGTCGTAACCGGTGCCCTTGATGGACTGGGCATACATCTGTGTGCCTGTCCCGGTGCCGAACTGGCGGTACTGGGGTATATAACTGCCGCCCGACTTTGAGAAGAAGAGGGTCTGAGAGATGCCCGCGAAGTTGTACCCGTGTACGTCGTCGACGTACCCGTTTGCGTCATCGTCTACGCCGTTGTCGGGAATCTCGTCCTCGTTGGTCCATATCTTCCCGTCCAGGTCGGGATGGTCAAATTTTATTCCTGAGTCCAGGACCGCCACCGTCACCGGGTGGGAGTATCCCCGCTCGATCTCCCAGGCCGCTGCCGCGCCGATGTCCGCCCCGGGCACGCCGGCCACGCCCCCGATGGTCTGCCCGGTGTTGTGCAGGCCCCACTGCAGGTTGAAATAGGAATCGTTGGGCACGAGCGGTAGGAGGGAGGGAATACCGACGAGTTTCTCGAGGCCTTCGCCGGGGACATGGTCTGCAGCCGGCGAGAAGTAGTTCGTGTAATTGGGTTCTGCGTACTCCACCTCGGGAAACGAGACGAGGTCGCCCGCTGCGCTCTCCACGGTGACCCCGGGGTTTAACCCCACCAGGAGCACCCGGCCTTGCGGCGGCCCCATTTCCTTGAGTACGCGGCCGGCTCCGCAGAGCTCCAGGAGGTAGGACCGGCGTTCCTCGGGCGTGCCGGCGCGGAACTTGACCAGGAGCTCCCCCGGGACATAAGGCGGCATGGACAAGCTCAAGCCATGTGGGTACGGTTCTTCGCGGGCTCGGGGTACCTCGCAGGCATGGGAAAGGGAGGCGATAAAAAGAATCGCTCCCAGGGCGATGATGGTCTTGGTCGTCCTCATCTCGTTTCCCTTGTCCCCGGCGTTGTGAGCGCGACGCGGGCTTCATTTATCTTATATGAATTTTCGACATTTCCCGCGCCAAACTTGTCACGCGGCTTTCACGCGCATCGCGTCTCTCATCGGGTGCAGGATGCAGGACAGGCTCGCGCGGGCACGGTGCAATGGTCGCTCGTCTCGCGCACCTCATCTCGTCACGGGCATGTGTTTTACATGGCGGTAACATATTATGATCAGCGGGGATGACCGGGCAGGGCGGACGTAGCGGGAGAAGCGGCTTGTGGCGGGCAAGGACCGCGGAAGAAAGGAGGTCGTCATGGAACGGATCAGCGATCAACCGGGCAACACCCCCTTGAGGGAGGTTCCAGGCGATTACCATCCCCCGGGCAGCGGGCGGTGGTTCGTTCTCGAGGGCGGCCCGGACCACGGCAAGAAGATGTTCTTCTACGACGTGGTCCTGGGGGACGGCGAGCCCGCCGCCACCGTGGTCTTCGTGCACGGAAACCCCGAGAATTCCTATGCCTACCGCAAGGTGCTGGAGGAGCTGAAGCGCAGGGCGGCGTCGCCCTTCCGGGCGGTGGCCATGGACCACATCGGCTTCGGGCTCTCGGACCAGGCGACCTACGAGATGACCGCCATGGACCACGCGGAGAACCTCCTGCAGCTGGTGCGCTACCTTGACCTGAAGGACGTGACCCTCGTGGTGCACGACTGGGGCGGCCCCGCCGGCATCGGCGCCTTTATCAGGGAACCGGAGAGGGTATCGAACCTGGTGATCCTCAACACCACCGTGTTCCCCGTGCCGGAGAGCGGCCTCACCTTCAGGAACTACCCCATATCCTGGTTGGGGTGGTGCAACATCCCCAGGATCACCCCGGTGTTCATGTGGCAGTTCATCGGGCCCTACGCCGTTTTCCGCACCCCCGTGGGCGCCTTGCGCCTTCTGTCGGGGCTGGCCTATTTCACGGCGGCGACCGCCCTGGGCCGTATCCCCGGGAGGGAGAAGGAGGCGAAAAGGGTCTACCGCGACCAGTTTCGGCCGCGCATGAACGCCAGGAGCGGGCGCAGGATGTGCCTGCTCACCAGGTACTGGGGGAAGGGCAGCGTCTACAGGGCACGCGGTGTGGGAAAGCGGGACACCGCGCCCTTTTACGAGTATATTCAGGAAAATATCGGGAAATGCTGGGGTCCCGGGGGGAGAAACGTCGGCGTGCGCGCGGTGCTGGGAGGATGGGACCCCCTGGCGAAGGAGGAAGTGGTCAGGCAGTGGATCCAAGCCTTGCCCCAGCTTGAGGGCAAGGTCAACATCTTCCCCGGTGTAAGCCATTTCATAGAGGTGGAAAGGCCCGGGGCGGCTGCGGAAGCCATAAGGGAGGTCGCCGGGCTTTGACTCGCCCCCCGGTTATTACTCGCCGCATCCCGCCCGGGAAAAGAAGGTGATGCGAGCCGAGCGCGGTCCCTTGTGTTTGCCGCGCTCTGACCGCGCCTTGCTTGTGGCGGTGCTCCGCCGGCCCCGGACCGGTTTGCCGGCACCCAGGCCGGCGACGTACCCGCGATGAAGCCCGAGATCGGCGTTCCCGGTGGCAGGCCCGCAGGCGCACGAGGTCCCCGGGAGGCGCGGGACGTTGAGGAAGCGGTCTCGGCGATGCGCGGAGGAGATCTCGACGGCGTGCTGAGGAAAGGGTCGCCGGGAGAGCCTCGGCCCCGTCCGCTCGCCTCCCGTGCGACGGGTACCCCGACAGGCCGTTTTTTCAATGTGCCGTCGAAGCCGGTAAAATGGTAAACGGTCGTGTTTCCTTGTCGTGAGGCGACCCGGCACCCCGTCGTGAAGCCGGGGAAAGCGACCTCGATGGAATATCGTGTCAGGTAGGTCCCGGGGCACGAGCGCGGCTTCTTGCCAGGGGAGGTCGAAAGGTGGAACGGGAACCGCAGCCTGGATTCTGGAACCGGGAGATGGAGCTCCTCCCGCGCGAGGAGATCGAGGCCCTGCAGTTGCGGCGATTGCGCGAGGTGTTGCAGAGGTGCGCGCGCAGCCCTTTTTACCGTGACCTGTTCCGGGAAGCGTCCTTTGACCCCGAGAGATTGACCTCCCTCGCAGACCTGAGAGCTATCCCCTTCACGGACAAGGATACCCTGCGGGGAGGCGACCCGGCGCGTTTCCTCACCGTGCCCCTCGAGGAGGTCGTGCGCGTGCATTCCTCCTCGGGCACCACAGGGCAGGCCACGGTGGTCTTCCACACCGCGCGGGACATCGACGCCTGGGCGGAGCTGGTGGCGCGCTGCATGTTCATGACCGGGGTGCGCCGCCACGACGTCTTCCAGAACATGATGGGCTACGGCCTGTTCACCGGGGGACTGGGCTTCCACTACGCGGCGGAGCGCATAGGCGCCCTGGTCATCCCCGCGGGGTCCGGCAACAGCAGGCGCCAGATACAGCTCATGCGGGATTTCCATACCACCGTGGTGCACGTGATACCCAGCTACGCCCTCTACCTGCTGGAGGTCTTCCGCGAGATGGGACTGGACCCGGCGAAGGACACCGACCTGCGCATCGCCTTCATCGGCGCGGAACCCCACACGGAGAGCCTGCGGCAGCGCCTGGAAAAGTCCTACGGGGTGAAGGCCTACAACTCCTATGGCCTCACGGAGATGAACGGCCCCGGGGTGGCCTTCGAGTGCCCCTACCAGGAGGGGATGCACTTGTGGGAGGACAGCTTCCTGCTCGAGGTCATCGACCCCGAGACCCTGCAGCCGGTGCCCGACGGCGAGGAGGGGGAGCTGGTCCTCACCACCCTCAACCGCGAGGGCATGCCCCTGCTGCGCTACCGCACGCGCGACCTTGCCTTCGTCTACCCGGAACCGTGCCGCTGCGGCAGGGCCCACCGGCGCATATCGCGCATCAAGGGGCGCACGGACGACATGTTCATCGTCAAGGGGGTGAACATCTTCCCCATGCAGGTGGAGAGGGTGCTCCTGGGCATACTGGGGGTGGGCTCCAACTACCAGATCATTCTGGACACCGTGGAGTCGCGCGACGAGATGCGCGTCCTGGTTGAAGTGGCCGGGGACCTTTGGCACGGGGAGGTGCGCGAGCTCAACCGCCTGCGCAAGAGGATAGTGGAGGAGCTGCGCCAGGAGATACTGGTCACACCCCTGGTGGAGCTGGTGGAACCAGGCACGCTGCCCGCCGGGGAGGGCAAGGCGGTGCGCGTTCTGGACAGGAGAGAATTCGCGAGGGGGGAATGAGGATGGCTCACCAGGTGAACGTCTTCGCGCAGAACCAGCCCGGCAGGCTGGAGAGGCTCACCGAGGTGCTCGCGGAGGAGGGCGTGAACCTCAGGGCCGTCACCATAGCGGGCGCGGATGATTTCGGCGTCATCAAGCTCCTTGCGGATGATCCGCAGCGAGCATACCAGGCGCTCCGGCGCGAGGGTTTCTCCGCCTTCCTCAAGGAGGTCATAGCGGTGATCATGGACGACCGCCCGGGCGGGTTGCACCGCGTGTGCAGGGTGCTGGGCGAGAGAGGCGTCAACATCGAGGACGCTTACGGCTTCGTGGTGCAGGATAGGCGGACCGCGGTGCTGGTGGTGGAGGTGGAGAAGATCCCCGAGGCCGAGGAGATCCTCAAGAGCGGCGGCTTCACCCTCATGAGCGACCGGGAACTCTATTCCCTTTAGCATCCATCGCCAGGCACCCGGAGCCGGGCTGGGTGGGGACAGATAGGCCGGGACGGGGGCTCGTGCTCGCTCCGCGACGCGCGGCCTCGCGATGGTTTCCCCTCTTCATGCAGGAGCTCCATGAATGCAAGGGTTTACCATCTGCCTTCCTGGTCCGGAGGCCGCTTGCGATGTCCCTCGCCCGACCCCCGGAACCGGCCCGGGTGGGTGGTTCGGTAAAGGCTCGCTGCGACCGACCCGGTCGTTCCCGGCCTTGGTGGTTGCGTATCAGTCCTTCTTCCGGCCCGGGGCCTCAGGGTAACGGTCTCGCTCGGCGCCGCGCACCTTCTTTACAATCCAAACGTGGGATAGGCGCGCTCGCTGCGACCGACCCTGTAGTTCCCCGGGCTGGTTGGGCGATAAACCGGAGGCCGCTTGCGATGTCCCTCGCCCGACCCCCGGAACCGGCCCGGGTGGGTGGTTCAGTAAAGGCTCGCTGCGACCGACCCGGTCGTTCCCGGCCTTCGTTGATCGTGTATCCGTCCTTTGTCCGGCCCACAACGGGGGAATAAGTGCCTGGTGGGCGCGGCGTTCTGGCCATAGAAAATACTGTTAACATTGGTTTAGGCTGCGTGTGCCACGAGGAGGGTGGGAACATGAAGTACGGCAGGCAGGTCTCCGCGGGGGGTGTCCTCGTTAGGCCGGCCGCGAAGGGATATGAAGTGGCGGTGATCCGGCTGAAGGGGGGCAAGGTACTTGCCCTGCCCAAGGGGCTGGTGGACGAGGGGGAAAGCCCGGAGGAGGCAGCCCTGAGGGAGGTCAGGGAGGAGACGGGGATGGAGGGGGAGGTGGTCGCCCCCCTTGGATACATACGCTATTACTATTACTCAAAGGAGGAGAACACGCGCTACTTCAAGCTGGTCCATTTCTTCCTCCTCCGCTACCGTGGCGGAAGCGAGCGGGATCATGACTGGGAGGTGGAGGGGGTGGAATGGCTCCCCCTGGAAAAAGCCCGCACGTCCTTATCCTATAAGGGAGAGAGGGAAGTGCTGGACAGGGCATGGGAATATATGGAAAAGCAAGGATTGACGGGCGGACGGGGAGGAAAGGGCGGGCAGGGTGGAGAGATGGAAGGAAAGAGCGGATGACGAAGGCGGGTGACGGCGTGGAGGGCAAGCCCGAACAAGAGGTCAAGGGGCGCGAGCCGGAGATGTCCTCGCAGGCGAACGACGACCGGCCCGAAGCCGCGGGAAGGGTGGTCTATACCCTGGGCACCAGCACGCGGACCATGGAGGAATTCCTGAATCTCCTCGCCCTTCGGGGTATCGCGCGTGTGTGCGACGTGCGCTCCTTCCCCGGCAGCCGGCGCTATCCCCATTTCAGTCGAGAGGCTTTCGCCTCCTCCCTGCAGGAGGCGGGATATGATTACCGCTGGCTGGGCGAGACGCTGGGCGGTTACCGCAAAGGCGGCTACGAGGCGCACATGCATAGCCGCGAGTTCGAGGAGGGTATGGAGGAGCTGGAGAGGCTGGCGGGAGAGATGCCCACCGCCGTGGTCTGCGCCGAGCTTCTCCCCTGGAAGTGCCACCGCCGCTTTATCGCTTCCGCCCTGGAGGAAAGGGGATGGCGGGTCGTCCACGTGATAGACGCGCAAAGGGAATGGAAACCCCGCGACAAGTCCGGGTCCCTCTCCCTCCCCTCGGAGGAACCCGCAAGGGAGGAATGAGGTCCTGCTCCCGTCTGCCGCGTACGGGCGGCAATGGCCCATCCTTGGCGCCGGCTCCGGGCCCGCTGTTGTTTCGGTCATCTCGGCCCCACCCGTTACCAACGGCTCGCACCGGACCCCTCCCTTTCCCACTAGTTTGCGCCCGGGCCCACCTGGGTACACCCGTTCCCACCGGGTCCCACCGGACCCCACCCGGGTAAACCAATTCCCAACGGCTTGCACCGGGATCCACCCGGTTACGGCAGGTCTTACCGGACACCACCCGGTTACGGCAGGCCTCACCGGCTCCCCTTGCCGCAGAGGTGGCCTCTTTTCAAGGCTTAATCAACCGGAAGGGTGATGTGGCCCACCGGCCGCGGGAACGAAGGAAGAACCGAAAAGGAAGCGGCGTTCGTGTCGTGATGGCGACGCCGGTGCGTCACGGTCCGCGTGGCCGGGCAAGGCCGGAGCGGTCGTGGATAGGGGGAAAGGAGGCGGCCATGGGGCGCAAGGGGCAGAGGGAAAAGCCCCCGGTCACCGCCCGGGAGGCGGACGGCAGCTGGCAGGAGAACGGGCAGGAGAACGGGCAGGAGAACGGCATCGTCCTCGTGGACCGGGGTCGGCGGGAGGTCCTTTACCTGTCCATCGTGGTGCTCCTCATCCTGGGCATAGCCGTGGTCGTCTACGCCTTCAACCTGGAGAGGCTCAACGGCCTTTTCAACTCCCAGTACTTCAACAACGTTACCCGCATCGCCCTGGCCCTGCTCATCGTGGCCTTTGCCCTCTATCTCATCCGTCGCGAGAGGGACTACAGCCGCCAGTCGGAGGAGGTTTTCAAGAGGCTGAGCAAGACGACTGAGGGGTTGCGCAGGCAGATGGAGGACCTCACGGCGCTGCTCGAGGTTTCCAAGCTGGTGGCCATCGCCGACGACCTGCACGCCCGCCTGGAGAAGAAGATGCCACACATGAAGGGGCACTGGAAGCGCGTGGCCTTCTACTCCGTGGAGATCGCGCGCCGCATGGAGCTGGACGAGGACTACGTGCGCCTGGTGGAAAGGGCGGCCAACCTCATGGATATCGGGATGCTGCAGGTAGCGGGGGATCTCTCCGAGACCGCCTTCAGGGCGGGGGAGCTTGTCCCCGCCGACAAGGAGCTGATCAAGCAACATCCCCGGCTGGGTGCGGAGATGTTGGCGGCCATCCGTCCCAACTGGGAACTCATCCCGCTGGTGCGAAGCCACCACGAGTGGTGGAACGGGATGGGATACCCGGACGGCCTGAAGGGCGAGTCCATCCCCCTGGGAGCCCGCATCCTCAGCGTGGCGGACGCCTTCGTGGCCATGACCTCCTGGCGCGCCTACCGCGAGGTCATGGAGGTCAAGGAGGCCATCGGGGAGATAAACGCCTACAGCGGGGTGCAGTTCGATCCCCGGGTGGTCAACGCCTTTCTGGCGGTGATGACGCCGCGCATATACGCCATGGATGCGGACGAGGCCGGGAGGGAGGAGGTCAGGCTGCTCAGGGAGATAAACCTGCAGCAACCCTCGACGGGCGGGAGCCACCACCCCATCTAGGCTTCCCCTGCCGATCCCGGGAGGGCGTTGCCCGCGCCCGCATGGACGCGAGAAAAGGCTTTCTATCCCGGGGTCACCCTCGATCGCTTTGCCCGCGCCCGCGTAGATGCGAGACGACCCGCGCGGATGCAGTGCCGCGCTTACGCGGGTGCAAGACCGCCTGCAGGGACCCGACCCCACCGGGGGGACCGTGACAGGAGACCCGGGCATGCGGCTTACCATCGCCTGCACGCCATACTCGCTGGAACTTGCGAGTAGGGCATGAGGTCCCGCGGGAAACCCCCCACGCCTTTCTCGCGTCGAAGTGAATATGATATTTTAGAGCGGCGGACTTCCGCGGGTGAGATCAAGGAGACTGCATGAGACACAAGGTGGGGTTTGCGGCCCTGGTCCTAATGGCGGCGGGCACGGCACTGATCATCGTCGCCTGCGGGGGAGGCAATCCGGAGGGCCTGCTCAAGCGGGAGGTGCCTGAGAACGCCACTCCCGAGAAGATCATGCTTGAGGGCCTGAACGCCACCGACGAGGTGCGCAGCCTCCACTACATATTCGACTACTCCTTCCTCATCCCTCCCACGGGCAAGCAGCCCTATACCGGCGAGGTCAGGCTGACCGGGGAGGGGGATTACGACGCCGTGACGGAGAACGCCATGGCCCACCTCTTGTGGTCCACCATCGAGCGCGAGTTCGACTACGTGCTCTACGAGGGCGTGCAGTACTACCGCGTGGAGGAATCGGGCCCCTGGTACGAGCTCCCGGCCGGCTCCAACCTGAACATCCCGAGCGTGTCGGAGATCACCAGGAACACCGCAGAGTACATGGACAATTTCCAGAAGATAACCCGCCTCGCGGACGAGGTGGTCAACGGCAGGGATTGTTACCACATCGCCATGGTGCCCAACTTCGACGCCATCATGCAGAACGAGGAGTTCCTCAACATGATCAAGGGCGAGCGGGAGGAGCTGGACGAGGAGACCATGGCCAAGCTCGAGGAGATCAAGCGGGAGCTGAAGGAGGCCAGCGTCAATTACGAGTACTGGTTCGACAAGGAATACCTCGTGCTGCGGCGCACCCTCTACAACATCGAGATGCAGGAGCAGGGGGACGAGAAGAGCCCCTCCTTCACCGTGAAGGTGATCATGGAGATAGACTTCCCCACCTATAACCAGAAAGTGGTGATAAGCAAGCCGGAACCCACCATGCTGCACAAGGGTTCCACCTAGCAGGCAGGGATGGGGCAGGCGGAGAGGAGGGACCTTGCGCGCAAGGGCTTTTCGCGCGTTGCCGTTCTGTTTGCTGGCCGCCGCCGTCGTCGTGGCGACCCTCGCGGTGGGATGCGGGGGAAAACGCGACTACGGGCGGGAACTGCGGGAGGCGGCGGAGAGGGCCGTGGCCGCGGGGAGCTTCCATGCCCAGCTCAACGCCGTCATCACCCCCCTCGAGGGCGCTTCCGGCATGGGGCTTACCGCGCAGGGCGACGCCTGGATGGACATGGACCCCGTCGCGGCGGAGGCGAGGCTCACCGTCCTCGGCATGGAGATCTCGCTGCGCTACAAGGAGGACAGGGTTTACCTGCAGATGGGGGGAGTGTGGTACGAGGTCCCGGCATCCACCCTGCGGGAGATGGGATGGGGCGAGGGGACCCTGGCCGCCGTCGTGGGCGTCCTGGCGTCCGCTCCCGAGATGGTCTCGCATGCCTCCTCGCTGGAAGAGGCGGGTCTCAAGAAGGTGGGCGGGCGCGATTGCACGGAACTGGCGGTGACCCTGGACATGCAGGCGGTCACCGGCATGGAGTCGGTGCGCAAGCTGGCCCGGGAGCTGGACATGTCCCAGGAGGAGCTGCTGGCGTTCCTGGAGGAGGCCGAGCCCGAGATGCGCGTGTGCGTGCAGCGTGACGAGCCGGTCATCAGGCAGATATACCTCGCCTTCAGCAGCGAGCTTCCCGAGGTGGGCGGCCTTGCGGGCCTGGGGCTTCTCCCGGAGAGGGCGCGCGTGGAGTTGACCATGGACCTTCCGGACTACGGCATGGAGGTGGAGGTGGAGGCGCCCTCCGGAGCCAGGCCGTTCAAGGGCTTCTGATGCCGTGTATCACGTGAATCCCGGGCTCGCCGTCCGTGGGATCTTTCATGACGACGCACGTCACGCGAGCACCGGGGTCGAAGCCGGTCGCATCTTTCCCGACGCACATGATCCCCGCCCAACGTCCTTTCTCTTGTTTGCCGGGGAAAAGCAACGTCTCTCCCGTCAAGGATATCTTTGTCGCCATGCATCCCGGGCCGCTGCGGGCATCTACTAACCGCGGGCGGCTAGGTGTTATCATAGCCCTGTTCGCACTTAGGGAGGTCAAGGGATGTATTTTCAGGACATGATCATGGCCCTGCAGGCCTACTGGACGGAGCGCGGCTGCCTGCTGGCCCAGCCCTACGACCTGGAGGTGGGCGCGGGGACCTTCAACCCCGCCACCTTCCTGCGTGCCCTGGGGCCCGAGCCCTGGAAGGTGGCCTACGTGGAACCCTCGCGCCGTCCCACCGACGGGCGCTACGCCGAGAACCCCAACCGCCTGCACCAGCACACCCAGTTCCAGGTGATCCTCAAGCCCTCGCCCGACGACGTGCAGGACGTCTATCTCGCTTCCCTGCGCGCACTGGGGATCGACCCCGCCGACCACGACGTGCGCTTCGTGGAGGACGACTGGGAGAGCCCCACCCTGGGGGCATGGGGCCTGGGCTGGGAGGTTTGGCTGGACGGCATGGAGATAACCCAGTTCACATACTTCCAGCAGGTGGGCTCGCTCGACTGCCGCCCGGTCTCCGTTGAGCTCACCTACGGCATGGAGAGGCTGGCCATGTACGTGCAGGAGGTGGACGACGTCTTCGACCTGCGCTGGAACGAACAGCTGACCTACGGCGAGGTGCAGCGGCGGGCGGAGGTGGAGTGGAGCACCTACTGTTTCGACGAGGCCGACACCTCCATGGTGGGCGAGCTCTTCGAGCGCCACGAGGCCGAGGCCGGCAGGCTCCTCGCCAGGGGGCTGGTGCTCCCCGCCTACGACTGCGTGCTGCGTTGCTCCCATCTCTTCAATATCCTGGACGCGCGCGGGGTGATCAGCGTTACCGAGCGCACCGGTTACATCGCTCGCATAAGGGACCTGGCGCGCGGGGTGGCCTCCGCCTACCTGGCCCAGAGGGAGGAGATGGGATTTCCCCTCCTGAAGGGAGGTTCCTGATATGCCCGGGGACGCTTCGCGCGATTTTCTCCTGGAGATCGGGAGCGAGGAGCTCCCCTGGGGCGCGGTGCAGGACGGCAGGGAGCAGTTGCGGGCCAACCTGGCGGCCCTGCTGGAACGCGAGAGGCTCTCCTGGGAGGGGATGGAGGTCTACTCCACCCCGCGGCGCCTCGCGGTCCTGGTGCGCGGCCTGGCCGGTAGGCAGGCGGACCTGGAGACGGAGGTGCGGGGGCCGTCGCGCTCCGCGGCCTTCGACGGGGAAGGAAGGCCCACCGCGGCGGCGGAGGGCTTCGCCCGTTCGCGCGGCTTGCGCGTCGAGGACCTGCGGGTGAGGGAGACCGGGAAAGGGGAATTCGTCTTCGCGGTGGTGAGGGAGGAGGGCAGGCCCACCCGGGACATATTGCCGGGTCTTACGGAGGAGCTCGTGCGCTCCTTTTCCTTCCGCAAGTCAATGCGCTGGGGCGCGGGGGAGTTCCGCTTCGCGCGGCCCGTGCGCTGGCTGCTGGCTCTCTACGGCGAGGAGGTCGTGCCGCTCGAGGCGGCTGGACTGCAGGCGGGGAGGATGACACGCGGCCATCGCTTCCTCTGCGGCGGCGAGGTGGAGATAAGGCGCCCCGACGAATACCTGGAGGCCCTGCGCCGCTCCTGCGTCCTGGCGGACGAGGCGGAGAGGCGGAGGGCCATCGAGGAGGGCGTCACGGAAGCCCTGGGCGGTAAGGGCATGCGCGCGGTCCCCTCAGAGGATACCCTGGATGAGGTCGTGGACCTGGTGGAATACCCCCACGTGCTGCTGGGCGGCTTCGAGGAGGGGTTCCTGGACCTCCCGCGCGAGGTGCTGGTGACGGCCATGCAGGAGCATCAGCGCTACTTCCCGGTGGAAAGGGACGACGGCGGGCTCGCCGCGGCCTTCCTGGTGGTCCACAACGGCGATCCGGCAAAGGGAGAGGTCATCCGCAGGGGGCACGAGCGGGTGCTGCGCGCGCGCCTCGAGGACGCTTCCTTTTTCTACCAGGAAGACCTGCGCGTGCCCCTGGAGCGGCGCCTGGAGGACCTGCGCGCGGTGGTGTGGCAGGCGAAGCTGGGCACCCTTTACGACAAGGCGCAACGCCTGCGGGTGCTTTGCGGCGAGATATGCCGTTCCGCCCACCTGTCCGAGGAGGTGAGGGAGAAGGCGCAGCGCGCCGCCCTCCTCTGCAAGGCGGACCTGGTCACCTCCATGGTCACAGAGTTCCCCTCCCTGCAGGGGACCATGGGACGCATCTACGCGCTCGCTTCCGGCGAGGACGGGGAGACCGCGGCGGCGGTGGAGGAACACTACCTGCCCCGTTTCGCGGGAGACGCCCTCCCCCGCACCCTGCCGGGGGCGGTGCTCTCCCTGGCCGAGAAGGTCGACAACCTCGCCGGTTGCTTCGGTGTGGGGCTGGTGCCCAGCGGTTCCGAGGACCCCTACGGCCTGCGCCGTCAGGCCCTGGCGATACTCTCCATCCTGGCGGGATCGCGCCTGCACCTGGATCTCGCCTCCCTGTTGCGGAAGGCGGCGGAGAACCTGGCCCTCTCCGATCCCGCGGAAGTGGCGGGCGAGGTATGCGACTTCTGCCGCCAGAGGTGGCGGCAGGCCCTTATCTCCGAGGGGTTCGACCACGACCTGGTGGCCGCCGTGCTCGCGCAGGCGACGCGGGACCCCTACGAGGCACGCCTGCGCCTCGAGGCCCTGCAGGACGCGCGCCGCGAGGGCCTGCTGCAGAAGGCCTACACGGGCTTCGAGCGTTGCTACAACCTCTCCCGCAAGGCGGAGAACCCGCGCCTGGCGGAGGAGCTGCTGGTCGAGGAGGCCGAGAAGGACCTCTACTCCCGGCTGGTGTGGGCGCAGGAGCCCTTAAGGGGATACCTGGACGCGGGGGAGCACGGCGCCGCCCTGGACGTCCTGCTCGCGCTCGCTCCCCACGTGGATCGCTTCTTCTCGGAGATATTCGTCATGGGCGATGACGAGCGGCTGCGCGAAAACAGGCTGGCTCTGCTCCACGCGGTCGCCTCGCTCTTCCTCGAGTTCGCCGACTTCAGCCAGGTGGTGACCGAGGGGACCGGATCGTAGGCTCCCGGGAAGGGCGGAAAGCGGAGAAATCGATTATAGATTATAATTTCACTGTTTTATTCCGGAGGATATGGGTAACGTGTACAGGTAGAAAGGCGAGAAGGCGAGGTGGAAGAGGAGATGACGGCGACCAAGTACGTATACGACTTCGAAGAGGGCGACGCCAGCATGAAAAGGCTCCTGGGCGGCAAGGGTTCCAACCTGGCCGAGATGACCAGGCTGGGACTGCCCGTCCCCCCCGGCTTCACCATAAGCACCGAGGCGTGCAACATCTTTTCACGCGAGGGAAAGTACCCCGACGGGCTGCAGGAGGAGGTGGAGGAACACCTGCGGCGCCTGGAGGAGAAGATGGGCAAGCGGCTCGGGGACAAGGATGACCCCCTGCTGGTCTCCGTGCGCTCCGGCGCCGCCATCTCCATGCCGGGTATGATGGACACCGTCCTCAACCTAGGCCTGAACGACGAGTCGGTCAGGGGACTGGCCGCGCAGACCGGCGACGAGCGCTTCGCCTACGACGCCTACCGCCGCTTCATCCAGATGTTCGCGGACATCGTCATGGGGGTGGAGCGCGACCTCTTCGAGGAGGAGATAAACCGCAGGAAGCAGGAGAGGGGCGTTTCCCTGGACGTGGAGCTCACCGCCGAGGACTGGAAGGACCTGGTGGAGAAGTTCAAGGCCATCGTGCGCGAGAAGGCGGGCAGGGATTTCCCCTCCGACCCGCGCGAGCAGCTCGACCTGGCCATCCGGGCCGTCTTCGGTTCCTGGAACAACCCCCGTGCCATAACCTACCGCAAGCAGTACGACATCCCCGAAGACCTGGGAACGGCGGTCAACGTGCAGACCATGGTCTTCGGTAACAAGGGAGATGACTCCGCCACCGGGGTGTGCTTCACCCGCAACCCCTCCACGGGCGAGGCGCGGCGCTTCGGAGAGTACCTGGTCAACGCCCAGGGCGAGGACGTGGTGGCGGGGATACGCACCCCCAGGAGCCTCGAGGAGCTGGAGCGGGAGATGCCCGACCTCTACCGGCAGTTGACCGGGGTGATGGACAGGCTGGAGAAGCATTACCGGGACATGCAGGACATAGAGTTCACCATCGAGCAGGGCAAGCTCTACATGCTGCAGACCCGCACCGGTAAGCGCACTGCCGCGGCCGCCCTGAAGATCGCGGTGGACATGGTCGAGGAGGGCCTCATCAGCAAGGAGGAGGCGGTGTCGCGGGTGCAGCCCGACCAGCTCGACCAGCTGCTGCACCCCCGCCTCGATCCCGACGCCACTTACGACGTCATCGCCAAGGGTCTGCCTGCATCGCCGGGGGCGGCGGTGGGCGAGGTGGTCTTCGACGCCGACACGGCGGAGGTGAGGGGCTCGCGGGGCGAGAAGGTCATCCTTGTGCGCTGGGAGACAACCCCTGACGACATACACGGCATCATCAACGCGCAGGGCGTGCTCACCAGCCACGGGGGCATGACCAGCCACGCGGCGGTGGTAGCCCGCGGCATGGGCAAGCCCTGCATCTGCGGCGCGGAGGCGGTGAAGATCAACCAGGCCGAGCGCATCTTCGAGGTGAACGGCCTGGTGGTGCGGGAAGGCGACGTCATCACCATCGACGGCACCTCGGGACGGGTGATCCTGGGCGAGGTCGGGCTCATCGAGCCCAAGGTGGACGTGAACCTGGAGAAGATCCTCACCTGGGCGAGCGAGATACGCAAGCTGGGGGTGCGCACCAACGCCGACACCCCGGAGGACGCGCGCCGCGCCCGCGACTTCGGCGCCGAGGGTATCGGCCTTTGCCGCATCGAGCACATGCTCATCGGGGAGGACCGCCTGCCCATCGTGCGCCGCATGATCCTGGCCGAGAACGAGGAGAAGCGGGAGGAAGCCCTCATGGAGCTGGAGCCCCTCCTGCGGCGCGACTTCGAGAAGATCCTGGAGATCATGGATGGATTCCCGGTCACCATCCGCCTGCTTGACCCTCCCCTGCACGAGTTCCTCCCCAACCTGGCCGACCTGCGCGTGGAGCTGGAGAGGCTGAAGCACGTCCCCGGCGAGAGGGAGGAGTACGAGGCGAAGGAGAAGCTGCTGGCACGGGTGCGCGCGGAGTCCGAGGCCAATCCCATGCTGGGCCTGCGCGGGTGCCGCGTGGGGTGCACCATGGGCGGCGTGACCGAGGCGCAGGTGCGCGCGATCATCAAGGCCGCCTGCGACCTCAAGAAGCAGGGCAAGGACCCCAGGGTGGAGATCATGATCCCCCTGGTCGCCTTCCGCAGGGAGCTGGAGATCGAGAGGGAAAAGGTGGTCAAGGTGGCCGAGGGCGTCATCGAGGCCATGGAGGTGGAGCTGGAATACCTGGTGGGAACGATGATCGAGCTGCCCCGAGCCGCCCTTACCGCCGACAAGATCGGGGAGGTGGCGGACTTCTTCTCCTTCGGCACCAACGACCTCACGCAGACCACCCTCGGCTTCAGCCGGGACGACGCGGAAGCCAAGTTCCTCCCCCTCTACCTCGAGCAGGGCATCCTCACCGACAACCCCTTCCAGACCCTGGACGTGGAGGGCGTGGGGAAGCTGGTACGCATGGCCTGCGAGCTGGCGCAGAGCGTTAATCCCGGCATCAAGCTGGGCATATGCGGCGAGCACGGGGGAGACCCCCGCAGCATCCGCTTCTGCCACGACGTCGGCCTCCATTACGTGAGCTGCTCCCCCTTCCGGGTGCCGGTGGCCATCCTGGCGGCCGCCCATGCCGCCCTGGGAGGGGTGCAGGACGCCACGAAGTAGGGGAGAGACCTCCCGGCGCCGGGCGGCGGGGGCCGCACGCGGTTCCCGCGCGAGGCGCGAAAGGGGGAGCCGCCTTTCGGGCGGGCGGCTTCCCGTTTCCCGCGGGCAGGATGACGTCACCCGGCGCTACAATCATCGTGGAAAGGTCATGGAAAGGTCATGGAAAGGTCATGGAAGGATCGTGGGAGAGGTCGGCTGCGTCGCGTACCCGGTTCGCGTTACGGCGGCGTCCCGTTGCGTGAAAGCCAGGGGCGGCGGTCCCGACCGTAGACCGGCGTGGTCTGAACGCTTGCGGCATTACCACCGTGCCGCGGGCGGGGAAGGAGTGATGCGAGGTGTACATACTGGCCGTCAACGGAAGCCCCAACCGCGAGGGTAATACCGCCTTCCTCCTGCAGGAGGTGCTGGCGGCCGCGCGGGAGGAGGGAGTGGATGGTAGATTATCCCATGTGATGGACGCCCTGAAGGGGCAGAAGAACCCCTTCTGCATGGCCTGTTCCAGTCCCTGCAAGGAGGCCTGCCACAGCAAGGACGCCGGCCTCAAGGAGCTGTGCGACGCCCTGGAGGGGGCGGCCGCGGTGGTGCTGGGAAGCCCCGTCTATTTCGGCACGGTTTCCGCCCAGCTCAAGGCGTTCTGGGACAAGACGCGCGCCATACGTTCCCGTCGCACGCTGGTTGGAAAGCCGGCGGCGGCGGTGAGCGTGGGGGCGGCCCGTTTCGGCGGCCAGGAGACCACCGTCAAGGCTTTGCACGACATGCTCCTCATCCAGGGCATGAGCCTGGTGGGGGAGGGAACGGCGGATGACGACGCGGGCCACCAGGGAGTGTGCGGCCAGAAACCGGTCGCGGAGGACTCCTTCGCCCTCGAGAGGGCGCGCATACTGGGTAAGCGCCTGGCGCGGGAGGTGAAGAAGGCGAGGGGCGCCGCGGAATAGGACGCGGGGTCGCGGCGCGAGGGACGGCGCGGCGGAGAGGAGGCGCGGACGCGCTTGAGGTGAGGAGTCTCATATATGGGCGTGCGAGAGGACATAGAGCGCTGGGAAGAGGAGTGGCTTTCCCCCCGCGCCACGCGCAGCCGCGAGAGCAGGGGCCGCGAGCGCATGGAGGAGCCGGACCCGCTGCGCACCTGCTTCATGCGGGACCGCGACCGTATAGTGCACAGCAAGTCCTTCCGCCGCCTCAAGCACAAGACCCAGGTCTTCCTGGCTCCGGAGGGCGACCATTACCGCACCCGCCTCACCCATACCCTTGAGGTGAGCCAGATCTCCCGCACCATCGCGCGCGCCCTGCGCCTCAACGAGGACCTCACCGAGGCCATCGCCCTGGGGCATGACCTGGGCCACACCCCCTTCGGGCACATGGGGGAGGAGGCCTTCCGCGACCTCACCCCCACCCCCTTCCGCCATAACGAGCAGAGCCTGCGGGTGGTGGAGAAGCTGGAGTACGACGGGAAGGGGTTGAACCTCACCTGGGAGGTGAGGGACGGTATCCTCAACCACACGGGCAAGAGCCCCCTTCCAGCCACCCTCGAGGGAAGGGTGGTGCGTATAGCCGACCGCATCGCCTACGTCAACCACGATATAGACGATGCCGTGCGCGCGGGCATCCTCAGCGAGGAGGAACTTCCCCGTGCCGCCCTGGAGGTACTGGGCCGACGGCACAACCAGCGCATTGACACCCTGGTGAGGGACATGGTGGAGGCGAGCGGCGACGGGGAGGACATCCGCCAGAGCGAGGAGGTGGCGGCGGCCCTGGACGAACTGCGCGATTTCCTCTTCGAGAGGGTTTACGTGGGCTCGGTCGCCAAGCAGGAGGAGGACAAGGCCATCATGGTCCTGCGCAGCCTCTTCCACTTCTACCTCGAGCACCCGGAGGAGATGCCCGAGGAATTCCGCCGCGGAGAGGATGACCTGAGGGTGAGGGTCTGCGACTACGTGGCCGGCATGACGGACCGCTACGCCATGCGCAAATACCACGAGCACTTCCTGCCCCACGTCTGGGTGGGGGACCTTTAAGGGACGAAAGGGGCGCGTCCATGGCGAGGGGAAGGATCCGGGACGAGGACATTGAGCGCCTGCGGGAGCGGGTGGACATAGTCGAGGTCATATCGGACTACGTGCAGTTGAAGAAGGCGGGGCGCCTCTTCAAGGGACTGTGCCCCTTCCACGACGAGAAGACGCCGTCCTTCATGGTGGACCCCGCGAAGCAGCTCTATCACTGCTTCGGGTGCGGCGAGGGCGGCAACGTCTTCACCTTCCTGCGCAAGAAGGAGGGCCTGGAGTTCCGCGAGGCGGTGGAGAAGCTGGCCTCCCGCGTGGGCCTCACCCTCCATTACCAGGGAGGGGGCAGGGAGGCCGCGGGGGTGGAGAGCCGGCGCGCGCGCCTCTACCGCGTCAACCAGTGGGCGGCCGACGCCTACCACCGTGTCCTCACCGAGGGCGAGGCGGGAAGGAAGGCGAGGGAATACCTGGCGTCCCGTGGCATCGGGGAGGAAGCCGTGCGCCAGTTCAAGCTGGGTTATGCCCCCGCCCGCTGGGATTTCCTCTACCGCCAGGCGCTGCGCAGCGGTTTCGAGGCCGCGGATTTCCTCGCCGTCGGCCTGGGCCTGCAGGGCGAGAAGGGCACCTACGACCGTTTCCGGGACCGCGTCATCTTCCCCATCCAGGACCTGCAGGACAGGGTGGTCGCCTTCGGCGGCAGGACGCTGGGTGACGCGCAGCCCAAGTACCTCAACTCCCCCGAGACCGCCATCTACGTGAAGAGCCGCCACCTCTACGCCCTCAACCTCGCCCGGCGCGAGATAGTGAGCCAGGGGTACGCCATACTGGTCGAGGGCTACACGGACGTCATCTCTCTCTGGCAGGCGGGCGTGCGCAACGCCGTGGCCACCCTGGGCACTGCCCTCGGCGAGGAGCACCTGCGGCTGCTCTCGCGCCTCACGCAGAGGGTCATCCTGGCTTTCGACGCCGACCGGGCGGGCATCGGCGCCAGCGAGCGGGGCCTGGATTTCTACGGGGATTTCGACCTGGATCTGCGGGTCATGCTCCTTTCGGAAGGAATGGACCCGGCGGACTTCGTGGCCGCCGAGGGGCCGGAGGAGTTTCTCGGGAGGGTGGAGCGGAGCGTGCCGCTGGTGGATTTCTGCGTGGGGAAGGCGCTGCGGGAACACGATCCCGCGGACACCAACTCCCGCCTGCGGGGAGTGCGCAGGGCCGTCCACCTGGTGGCCGGGCTGGGCAGGGATATCGATCACGAACGCCACATCAAGGAGATCGCCGACTGGGCCGGCTCGGGTTACCAGGCGGTTTACGAACTGTACGAGCGCGCGAGGGGCGGGAAAACGGGTGCGGCGACGGTGGCGGAGAGGAACATAGCCGTGCCGCCGCAACTGCGGGCGGAAAGGGAACTCCTGCGCCTCTTACTGCATCATCCATATATGGTCCCCCGCGAGGGGGAGGGCATCGACCCGGCCCTCTTCGAGGACCCAGACTCCCGCGATATACTGGAGGCCCTGCTGGAGGCGTCCCGGGAACACCGCGTCGAAGGGGAGCGGGAGCAGGACGCCGGAGCGGCGGGTCCCGGCGGGGCGGCGGGCGAGGGTCCCGGCGGGGCGGCGGGCGAGGGTCCCGCGGGAGCTTGGGAACGCCTGGTCGCGGCAGCGGTGGAGAGGCTGCCGTCGGAGCGGGCGCGCAACGCCGCCACGTCGTTAATTTTCGACGAAAGTGGGAATCTTGGTAGTATGGGCGCGGAAGAAGCGCGCGTGATGTATAATGATCTGCTGGCGTCACTGAAGGAATTGTATTTCGAGCGTCAAATAAGGAGATTGAAGAAGGAACTGGAAACGCTCTCCTCCGCTCCTCGCAGGGATCACGAGCGCGAACAGGAGCTCTCGGAGGAGATTTACGCCCTTGAGCGCCTGAAAAGGCAGGTCAGGTAGTCTTGTAGGCCATACGGAAGGCTAAAGGGCATAGCTGGTTTTCTCGATTATTCATAAGAAACCCTCTTTTAAGGTGATAGCAGTGGAGGATTGGAAAGACCTCGATTACGACGAGATAAAGGAGCTTCTCTCAAAGGGGCAGGGACGCGGTATCCTCACCCAGGACGAGATAAGCGAGTCCCTGCAGGGGTTGAGCCTTACCCCGGAACAGATCGATCACCTCTACGTCCTCCTGGACGAGTTGAACGTGGAGGTGGTTGACGGTCCCTCCGCCGAGAGCCTGCACGAACTCGAGGAGGAGGAGGAAGAGGCGGGCGAGAGCAGGGCGGCGAGCCTGGAGAGGGACCTTGAGCTGGCCGGAAAGGCCCCCACAAACGACCCGGTGCGCATGTACCTGAAGGAGATCGGGAAGGTCCCCCTGCTCACCGCGCAGGAGGAGGTGGAGCTGGCCAAGCGCATCGAGGCCGGCGAGGAGGCCTCCGCCAAACTGCGGGAGATGGGCGATAAGCTGAGCCGCGAGGAAAAGCGGGCCCTGAAGCGGCAGGAGAGGTCGGGACAGGAGGCCAAGCGCAAGCTGGTGGAGGCCAACCTGCGGCTGGTGGTCTCCATAGCCAAGCGCTACGTGGGAAGGGGCATGCTCTTCCTGGACCTCATCCAGGAGGGGAACCTGGGGCTCATCCGCGCGGTGGAGAAGTTCGACTTCCGCAAGGGATACAAGTTCTCCACCTATGCCACCTGGTGGATCCGTCAGGCCATCACCCGGGCCATCGCCGACCAGGCGCGCACCATCCGTATCCCCGTGCACATGGTGGAGACCATAAACAAGCTCATCCGCATACAGAGGCAGCTCCTGCAGGAGTTGGGGAGGGAACCGACCCCCGAGGAGATCGCCGAGCGCATGGAGCTGACCCCGGAGAAGGTGCGCGAGATCATCAAGGTCTCGCAGGAGCCCGTCTCCCTCGAGACACCCATAGGCGAGGAGGAGGATTCCCACCTGGGTGATTTCATCGAGGACTCCGACGCGGTGGTTCCCGTGGACGCCGCCTCCTTCATCCTCCTGCAGGAGCAGCTGGAGGACGTGCTCAATTCCCTCAGCGAGCGGGAAAGGGAGGTCATCCGGCTCCGCTTCGGCCTGACGGACGGCCACCCCCGCACCCTGGAGGAGGTGGGGAGGGAGTTCGGCGTGACCCGTGAGCGCATCCGCCAGATAGAGTCCAAGACGCTGGCCAAGCTCCGCCACCCCACGCGCTCCGCCAAGCTCCGCGACTACCTCGAGTAGCACCCCCCGGTCGCGTCTCGTCCAGGGCAGATCGCTTCGGGTATGGTGGTCGGTGGTCGTGGCTACTGGCGGACGATCTCCAGCACGCTTATCTGCGGCGGCGAGTAGTTGGAGACGAAAAGGCGCTCGCCCCGCGCGTCCACGGCCAGGCCGATGGGCTTGCTGGTGGCGTAGGTGAAGATCTGCTTGCGGGCAGCGATGTCCACGCACCCCACCGTGCCGTCGTCGTAGTTGCACACGAAGAGGTAGGCCCCGTCCGGGGTGATGTCGATGGTGCGCGCCATCCTCCCCACCTTGATGGTGGCCAGCGTGGATCCCGATACGCGGTCGATGACGGTGACCGTCCCCGGGGCGTTGTTGCTCACGTAGAGGGTGTTCCCGTCGGGGGAGAGGACCACGTGGCGTGGGTTCTGGCCGCAGGGGATCTGGCGTGCCACCACGTGGCCTGCGTTGACGTCCACCTCCGTGAGGGTGTTTCCGCCCATGATACAGACGTACAGCCGGTCCCCCCGGGGAGAGAAGCACATGCCGCGGGGAGTGCCGTACACGGGGATGTCCTTCACCCTGGTCCTGGCCCCGGCATCGATAACCGTAACGGTGTTGGAGTTCCAGTTAGCCACGTATACCCACTTGCCGTCGGGGCTCACCGCCACCTCCTTGGGGATGCTCCCGGTAGGGACCGAACCGACGACGGCCCCTGCCTCCGTGTCCACTATCGCCACCTTGGAGGAATTGTAGAGGGAAACCCAGGCGTAACGCCCGTCGGGTGAGAAGTCCGTCTCCACCGGTTCGTCCGGCAGGGCTATCACCGAGAGCTTCTGGTAATTTATGGCATCGAATATGAAGTTCTTGTGGGCGTAGAGGTCGTTGACGAAGATGCGGCCTCCGCCGGGCATGAGCTCAACCGATTTCGGTCCCGATTCCACGTAGAGAGTGGTCAGTGGGCGCAGGGCGGTGACCGGGCCCGTGGCGAAAGCCGGGAGCTCCTCCTGCTGGTCCTGCGTTTCCGGCGTCTCTTCCGCCGCGACCTCGTCTGTCCGTGCTTCTTCCCTCTCCGTCCCGGTCCCGCGGGACGCTCCGCAGCCGACGGGCGCCAGCATCAGCAGGAGTGCCACGGCGAAGCATACTGCGCGCAACAGGCGGTGAACCACCATCTTCCTACCCTCCCGTGTTTCTTCCCGCGCGACTTGGGAGGCATTGCCGTGAGACGACACCGACGATGGGCCCATCTTCCTACCCTCCCGTGTTTCTTCCCGCCAAGTGCCTCCTTGCGCGTGGCCGGCGGAAATCCAGGTACGGACACGACGGCCCCCGGCCTCTTGCTCCTTGAGGGGCAGGCGCCATCCCCTTCCGGGCGTGCGGGCAAGCGCCGAGACCACCACGGCCTGCCCGCGCCCGCCCTCGATGATCCTGTCTTCGACCCTACCATCGACGACCGACAGGGAGCTTGCCTCGCATCTTGGGAGCCGAGTGAGGCGAGCGTTAGCGGCGCGCGCAGGCGCATCCACCAGATGCCGCCTCCCATTTACATGAACCACTCACAAACGCAGCCATCCCGGCACGATGAGGAAGGCATAACGCAGGGCGAAGGGCGCGTAGTATCGGTACAGCTCCAGGCCCAGCCTCGAACCCACCTTGAGCCCCCAGGGGTGGGTGGCCTCCACCACGAGGCGGCCCAGGTAGTTACTCTTCCAGAAGCGTATGATGCGGCGGAATTCCGCCTGCGCCCTCTCCGGCTCCTCCACGGCCATGGCCGCGATGGTCCCCGTGACCAGCGCCCCGTGGACCCCGAAGAGTAGCACGGGGTCCTGGGCTCCCGACAGGGTCCCCGCCAGGATGAACTTTCCGTGGAAGAGGCGCGGATTGGCGATGGACCCCAGGGGGAGCAGGGGAAGGAGCTCCTTATCCGCGCCGAAGTCCTCCACGTCGTACCATTCCGAGAGCTCTATCCCCTCGTCCCGGGCCAGCCGGGAGGGGAACCACCTCTTGGCCTCCTCGCTCAGGGGCCGCTTGCGCTGGAAGAGCAGGGCCCCGGCGGTGCCGTTGATGGTGGAGAAGAAGGCGTAATCCCAGGTATGGCGGTCCATGTAGATGATGACCTGCGGCCCGCCGTAACCTTCCGTCACCCTCCCCTGTCCGAAGAGCCCGTATCCCGGCACGAAGGGGAGGTCGAGGGCGTGATAGGCCTCGGGGAAGATGCCGGTGGCCAGGATGGTCCCGGGTGGAAGATCGTGGAAGTCCCTGCGCGTCCTCAAGGGGAAGTTGAACTCGAAGCGCACCCCCTCCCCCACCGCGATGCGGTAGAGGTGCATGTCCAGGGAACCGTCGCGGGGACCCCTCTCCACCAGGAAGGCGGGCACGTTGGGCGGAAAGGCGATGTCGTAACGCTTGCCGAAGCTGTAGACGCGGATACCGGGAAGGGGCACGCAGGCAGGCGCGATGTCTATCCCCGTGTAGCGGTGCAGCTTATCCAGCTCCACGGGACTGCCGTCGCCCATGGTGTAGCTGAGGTCACCGGTGGGCAGGTCCCGCGAGGGACCGCCCACGCCGTCCCGCCTCTCCAGCACCCTTACCTCGTGGCCGCGCCGCCGCAGGTTGATGGCCGCGGTGAGCCCCGCGAGCCCCGCGCCCACGACTACCTTTTCGCCCAATGCGCCTCCTCGTACTCGCCCGCCTTGCACGGTTTCACGCCTGAACGGCCTTCCCCGCCCGCCTTGTCAACGGGGTTTCAGCCGCCGTTGCACACCAGGAGCGCCGCCCGTCGCGTCCCGGCTATCGGTCCGCCGGCTTCTCGCGCCGTTCGCGGGATTTCCCGCGCCGACCACGGGAGAACCCGTGCGCCGCCGCGGCCGCTTCCCCGTCGTCGCTTCTCACAGGGCGGAGAGAATCACCGGCAGCAGGGTCGAATGCGAGGCGACGACGGCCATGACGACGGCCCATATGATTATACCGATTAGGGAGAGCCCTATACCCACCCAGCCCAGGATTATACCCGCGGTGGCCGAGGATTCACCGGACATCATGCCCCCGCTGGCGGCGATCTCCTTCTTGGCCTGGCTTCCCAGGATAAGCGCGATGGCCGAGCAGATGAGAGGACACACGAAGAGCCCCACGATCCCCAGCACCAGGGAAGCGGTGGCCTTGGAGTTGCTCTCCTGGTGGTAGGGTGGATAAGGCGCCGGCTGGTAGGGAGCGCCGTACGGCGGCGCGGACGCCGCCTGGTACCCGTAAGGGGGCGGGGGAGCGGGCTGCACGGGCTGGGCCGGGCCGGGCTGGGCCGGACCGGGCGGCGCGGGCTGCGCGAAAGCGCCGGCTTGCTCGAAAGCCGCTCCGCACTGTCCGCAGAAAGCCGCGCTGTCGTCATTCTGCGCTCCGCATCTCGGGCAGGTTTTCATCTCTCGACCCCCTTCTCTCTGGCCGTCCGTTGCTCTCAACGGGGATTGCGGACTCTTCGCGACACCCCTCTTTTGCCGCTTCCGGCGTGCTTGCCCTCCCCTGTTTCACCGACCCTCGTCTTCGAGCCGTTTCAACGGAAACGGCAGGATCACATCTCGACGGGAAAGCCGCGGTACGCCGGCCGCGGCCACCCCGCTACGGCCCTTCCCGCATGCGCCGGTTCCGTGGCGATGCTTGACTCTTCCCACGGACCTTTCTTTCCCGTGGCGGTGCGAAACCCTTCCAGCTCTTCCATCCCTTTCGCCGATACGGCTCGTCTTCCTCCGCCGATTTTACGTCACCGCGGTGACGCGCTCGTTTTCCACCAGCCAGGAATATGCCGCAAGCGCCGCCTTGGCTCCCTCCCCGGCGGCGATGATGATCTGCTTCTCCATGACGTTGGTGACGTCCCCGGCGGCGAAAAGACCCGGCAGGCTGGTACGGTTGTTGGAGTCGATGACGATCTCGCCGATCTCGTTCAACCTGACTTCCGGTGGCAGGTAAGCGGTGCTGGGCACGCTGCCTATCTCGATGAACACCCCCTGCACCTCGAGGGACGTCTCCTCGCCGCGGCGCGCGAGGGAGATGCCTTTCACGAAGGTCTCTCCCCGTATGGCCGTGACCTGCGATGAGGTGAGGACCTCCACCAGCGGCGAGTCGAGCACCTGCCTGCGCCTTATCTCGTCTCCTCCCAGCGCCCCTTCGTTGGTGATCACGTACACCTTTTCCGCTATCTGCGCCAGCTGCAGGGCGGCGTCCAGGGCGGAGTTGCCGCCCCCCACGACGGCCACCCGCTTGCCCCGGAAGAGTGGTGCGTCGCAGGTCGAGCAGTAGGCGACCCCGCGGCCGCGATATTCGTCCTCACCCGGCACGCCGAGCTTGCGGGGCAGCTTCCCGGATGCGGCGATGGCCGCGTGGGCCCGGTATTCCTCGCCGCCTTCCGTGCGTGCCAGGAAGATCCCTTCTTCCCTGCGCAACGCCGCGACGTTCTTCCCCTCCAGGAGCTCTACGCTGAAATTATCCAGGTGGTCCCGGAAGCGCTCCACCAGCTCCACCCCCGTGATGAGTTGGTACCCGAGGTAGTTCTCCACCTCCCAGGACCAGGCTGCCTGGCCTCCCACGTTGCCTGATATCACCAGGGTATTGAGCATCTTGCGGGCGCAGTACACGCCCGCGGAAAGCCCTGCCGGCCCCGCTCCCACGATGATCACGTCGTATATCTCCACGGCAGCTCCCCGGGACTCCCCATGGCGCTCACCACGGCGCTCCCCGAGCCCTTTGCTTTGACGCAAGTCTCACGAGGCATCCTCGTGACGTCGTGGCCCCCGCGGCGGGCTTCCTCTTCAAGGCTGGACCGCGGCCTGCCCGGCGCCCTTTTCTCCGCCCGGTTCCACGTTTTCCCTGACCGGTTCCGCGCCGCCGGAGCTGAACTCTTCCACCAGCTCGCGAAAAACGTCCCCTTCAAGGGTCTCCTTCTCCAGGAGCACCTCGGCGATGCCCTCCAGGACGCGCCTGTTCTCCGCGAGCGCCGTCTTCACCCGCCGGTAATTGGCGGTGATGAGTTCCTTGACCTCCTGGTCGACGAGCTCGGCGGTGGCCTCGCTGTAGTTGGCTTCCTTCCCGTAGGAATATTCTCCCAGCAGGAGGCGCGCGCCCCGCTCCAGGCCCAGGGAGATGGGCCCCAGCCTCTCGCTCATCCCGTAGTCCTCCACCATCTTGCGGGCCAGGATGGTTGCTTTTTCCAGGTCGTTCTGGGCCCCGGTGGAGATCTCGCCGAAGACGATCTCCTCCGCCGCCCTTCCCCCCAGGAGCACCGCCAGGCGGTCCTCGAGCTCCGGCCGGGTCATGATGTAGCGGTCCTCCTCCGGGAGCTGCATGGTCATGCCCAGGGACCCGATGCCGCGGGGTATGACGGTGATGCGGTGCACCGGGTCGGCGTGCTCCATGAGGGATGCCGCCAGGGCATGCCCCACCTCGTGGAAGGCCACCACGCGGCGCTCGCGCTCGCTCATCACCCGGCTCTTCAGCTCCAGTCCCCCGATGACGCGGTCGATGGCCGCCTCGAAGTCCTCCTGCTCCACCATTTTCTTGTTCTTGCGGGCGGCCAGGAGGGCGGCCTCGTTGACCACGTTGGCCAGCTCCGCGCCGGCGAAGCCGGGCGTGCGGGCGGCGATCTTCTTCAGGTCCACGTCGGGGGCCAGCTTCACCCGGCGGGCGTGCACCTTGAGGATCTCCTCGCGGCCCTTGATGTCCGGGCGGTCGATCATGATCTGCCGGTCGAAGCGTCCCGGCCGCAGGATGGCGCTGTCCAGCACCTCCGGGCGGTTGGTGGCGGCGAGGATGATCACTCCCGTCTGGGGGTCGAAGCCGTCCATCTCCGAGAGGAGCTGGTTCAGGGTCTGCTCCCTCTCCTCTGTGCCGCCGCTGGCCACGATCCCTCCCCGCACCTTGCCGATGGTGTCGATCTCGTCGATGAAGACTATACACGGCGCCTTGGCCTTGGCCTGCTCGAAGAGGTCGCGGACGCGGGCCGCGCCCACTCCCACGAACATCTCCATGAACTGGGAGCCGCTGATGGAGAAGAAGGGTACGTCGGCCTCACCGGCCACGGCGCGCGCCATGAGGGTCTTGCCGGTGCCGGGAGCCCCCACCAGGAGCACTCCCTTGGGGATGCGGGCCCCGATGCTGCGGTATCGCTGCGGGTTGCGCAGGAAATCGATGATCTCGCGCAGCTCCTCCTTGGCCTCGTCCAGGCCGGCGACGTCGTCGAAGGTCACGCGCTCCACGCTGCGGTCGTAGAGCTTCACCTTCGATTGCCCGAAGGACATGGGGCTGGCCCCCCCGATGCGCCGCGAGACGCGGCGGAATATGAAGAACCAGATGAAGGCGATGAGCCCCAGGGGCAGGACCCAGGTGAGCAGGAAATCGCGCCAGAAGGTGTTCTCCACCCGCCCCGAGAACTCAACGCCCTGTTCCTCCAGCTTGGGGAGGAGGTCCTTTATGTCCGTGTCCGGGATGCGGCTGGCGGCGAAATCCTTCTCCCCCTCCTGGGTCTGCAGGGTCCCCTCGATGCGGGTCTCGGTGATGGTCACCTTCTTGACCTCGCCCGCGTTGAGGTGGCCGAGGAACTCGCTGTAGCTTATCTCCTTGGGCTGGAAGGGGTTGGCAAACTGTATGCTGAGTATGATGGCCAGGGCCAGTAGCCCGTAGACCGCGTACAGCCAGACCTTTTTTCTCCTCCCTTCGTCCATGAAAACATTATACCCGTCCCGGTGACGGAAATGACGGTCAACGCCCCGGGGTCGTCAACACCCCGGGTCATCACCAGGGGTCGTCAACACCCCGGGTCATCACCAGGGGTCGGGTAAACACCCGGGGTCGCACCTCATTTGGTGCCTTTGGCTACACCCCGGTGCCTCGCCACGTGGGTTGCGGCGCCCGGCCCCATTTGATGCATCAACTTCATCAAGGGGCTCTCTTGTGTGTGTCGTTGCGAGCGGAGCGAAGCAATCTCACCACGAGGAACCCCTTTTAAACGTTGTCGCGAGGAGCGGTTTAAACGTCGTTGCGAGCGTGATTCTTTGTCATCGCGAGGAGCGGAGCGACGAAGCGATCTCCTCCATACCTTGCCGCCCCCCGGCCACCGTGACCGGGCCGGTTTATATCGCTGCCACGGCGGGAATAATACGGGAAAAAGCCGGAAACTACTTTCCAAAAGGAACACGGGGAAAGGAGGAAGACCTATGCTCTCGGAGATACCCAAGGACCTTTCGAAGATGAGCCAGAAGGAGCTTGACCGCGAGATCTGCCGCGTGGGCATGATCGCCGAGCTGGATGCCGTCAACCTCTACGAGCAACTCGCGGCCATGACCGACAACCAGCTCATCAAGAAGGTGCTCCTGGACATAGCCAAGGAGGAGAAGACCCACGTGGGCGAGTTCCAGGCGCTGCTCCTCATGGAGGACGAGGAGCAGGTAAAGGAGCTCGCGGAGGGCAAGGAGGAGGTCGAGGAGCTAAAGGGCTGAGCGCGGGTGACCACGTGCGTTCTCTACACGCAAGGAATCCCTTCACCGCGGTGGATAACATGCCGTGGACGTTCACTAAGACGCGCTGTCGGGGCTATTATGGATCCGCTTCATGCGTTAAAGCCCTTCAAGGTAAGAGCGGGTTCCTGGAACCCGCCAGCAGCGTAAGTTCCTGAAATCCGGCGGGGGTGATTGTTTTACGTTGATGATCACGGCACCTTTGCGGCCGTATCGTGTTTCGCGTGGACTATCCATCCGGAGAGGAAGAAGCAGGGGAGCAGCGTCGTTTTTGGGGAGGTGAGAAGGTTATGCCGGTCAGGAAAGAGCCCAAGGACCAGTGCGTTACGCCGGCCAAGGGCATAATCACGGAGGAGGCGAAGGCCTCCGGGGAAAAGGAACAGGCGGCGCAACCGCGGGGAGGTGGGCAGGTGAGGGCGCAGGTGGGCAAGCCGGCGCCGGACTTCGAGGCCAGCGCCTTCGTGGCCGGCGGCTTCAAGAACGTCAGGCTCTCCGACTACAGGGGGAAGTGGGTGGTCCTCTGTTTCTACCCGGGTGATTTCACCTTCGTATGACCCACGGAACTGTCGGCAGTTGCCGTCAAGTACGGGGAACTCAAGAAGCTGGGCGTGGAAGTGCTGGCCATGAGCGTGGACAGCAGGTTCAGCCACAAGATATGGCAGGAGGAGGAGCTCTCCAAGATGGTCAAGGGCGGCGTACCCTTCCCCATGCTCAGCGATGCCGGCGGCCGCATAGGCAGGGCCTACGGCGTTTACGACGAGGAGGCCGGCGTGAACATCCGCGGGCGCTTTCTCATCGATCCCGAGGGGATCATCCAGGCCATGGAGGTGATGACGCCCCCCGTGGGACGCAACGTCGCGGAGTTGATCAGGCAGGTCAAGGCCTTCCAGCACGTGGCGAAGACGGGAGAGGTGATGCCGTCCGGGTGGCAGCCGGGCAAGCCCACCCTGAAGCCCGGGCCGGACCTGGCGGGCAAGGTGTGGAAGGTCTGGAAACCGGACGCAGCCTTTTAAGCCCCATGCCTATCCCTCGCGTACCCGCGAGGCGCCGTTCCCATCTCCTTCGCCCGGCGACCCCCGCCGACCGGGGGACATGGTAATACATGGCAAACGCGAGAGCCGCGTGGTGATTCCCGCGTAAGGGAAAAGCGGGTTCCCGCGAGGTAAGGGAGGGAATGATGAGAGGCATGGTCGTTTACAAGAGCTGGTGGGGAAGCTGCAAGAGGATCGCCGAGGCGATCGGAGAGGGCCTGGGCGAGGCCGGGCACGAGGTGCAGGTGGTCGCGGTGGAGGATGCGGGCAAGCCGGATCCCTCCCTGGACTTCGTGGTCATCGGTGCCGCCACGAGGTGGCCCGGCGCCTGGCCGAAGATCAAGCGTTACGCGAAAAAATTTACCGGGAAGGGTTTCGCCGGCAAGCCCTTCGCGACCTTCAGCACGGGGGCCACCGTGAACGACGAGGAGCCCCTCACGCAGGCCTCCGAGGTGCTCTACGGGATCCTCGAGGCGCGCGGCCTGGTTCCACTCGCGCCGCCCTTCAAGGCCGCCATCGAGGGATACAAGCCGCCCGGGAAGGGGGAGGACAGGGGCACGCTCCCCGAGGGCGAGGTGGCGCGCGCCCGGGAGTTCGGGCGGGAACTGGGCGGGAAACTTTCAAGCCGCTAGTCCCGCGGGTTCGTTCGCCTGAGGCATACGCGGGATAGGCCTACGTTTGACCGCAGCGGAGGTCGGGTTAAACGGAAGCTTGCCCTGCAGGGTCAACAGGCCGCGGGGAAGAAATGTGAAGATAAAAAGCCCCAAGAACCGGGGGGCGTTAAAGCCCTTGGAAGACCTACCCCCACTTATTATCCTGGAGGAGGCCGGATAGAGACGACTTGCCTTAAGTTTCAGTTTATGTTATAGTTTCAGCATAATGCTGAAACTAATATATTAAGTGAAACTCAAATGAAGGAAAAAGAGATCCGGGAAAAAATCCTGAAGGAAGTCAAAGAGGTTTTAGGCGGGACCGGCTTCTTGGAGGTCATCCGAGTAGTTGAAAGCCCGACCATTAATAATGAAAAGACTGGAGTCGGGTTATTCTGTCCCGATTTCGCGATAGGGGTAAGGTTAGCTTCCGGAAAGACCATCGATCTCCTGTTTGAAATAAAAACAAATGCCCAACCTCGTTTCGTTCGGTCGGCTGCTCTAACCATGAGGGATGCCTGCAGCAAGCTACGGAATTCGTATTGTGTCCTCGGTGCGCCGTATTTTTCTGAAGCATCAAAGAAAATATGCCGCGAGTATGGCATAGGTTATATTGACCTCACTGGAAATTCGTTTCTCAACTTCGAAAGCGCGTTCATTAAGACGGAGGGAAAACCCAATCCGTTTGTCAGTACCAGGCCGCTGAGAAACCTGTTCTCCCCGAAATCAACCAGGATACTCAGGGTTCTTTTAGAAAACCCAAAGCAGGAATGGTATGTGAAAGACATGGCCAAAGAGGCAAAGGTAAGCTTGGGGCAAGCCTCCAATGTTAAGCAGCGACTTCTGGATTTCGAGTACGCGGTGGAAGTGCCTGGCCAAAAACAGAAGAAGATCCGCCTGGCTGATCCGGAGAAGCTGCTTAAAGACTGGGCTGATAACTATAGCTATTTGGATAACCGACTCTTCAAGTACTATTCTCTTGATAATCCAAGGAAAATCGAGGAGAGGATAGTATCTTCCTGCGCAGATATCGGAGTGAAGTGCGCTCTCACGCTCACATCGGCGGATGCGCGCTTGACTCGTTTCCTGAGAGGTGCAGTAAGGTCTTACGTCTATGTTGAGAAACCATTTGAACCTGCGACCTCGCGCCTCGGCCTTAACGAAATTGATTTAGGCCTTAAGGAAGTTGATTCAGGAGAGAACGTTACTATAATGGTCCCCTATGATGAAGGGGTTTTCTATGCGCTTCAGGAAATCGATAACCTGAATATTGTTTCAGATATTCAACTCTATCTCGATCTACGGGGTTATAAGCAGCGAGGGAAAGATGCGGGCGAATTCTTGCTTGAGCAGAGGATCAAGAAAAAATGGCAAATATAGAAGATTATGATGAATACAGCGTTAAGAGGTGCTTCACGGTATTGATAGAACTATTGACGATACTGGGAGAATATCGCGATAACCTCGTATTGGTTGGTGGTTGGGTTGCTAAGCTGATTCTTGAGGGAGCTGAAGAGCACCACATCGGCACCACGGACGTAGATCTTGCAGTTGACTTCCATAATATCCCTAATACAACATATGAGACTATTGTCAGGCTGTTGTCAGAACGAGGATATCGACAAGATGACAATCAACCGTACAAATTCTTCCGTAAGTTGGATGATGGTATGGAGGTCGAAATCGATTTCCTGGCAGGAGAATACGGAGGGACGGGCAGGAGCAGAAGACACCAAAGAGCCCAAGACCTCCAGGCAAGAAAAGCGAGAGGCGCCGACCTTGTCTTTGACAATTTCATTACACTTACCATAAAGGGCGAGTTGCCTAATGGGGCGAAGAACGAAATCTCTCTCAAGGTAGCAGGCGTAGTGCCCTTCTTGGTGATGAAAGGAATGGCGATCTGGGACAGATATGACGAGAAAGATTCTTATGATATTTGCTATACGATCAGGAATTATCCGGGTGGGCTGCACGAGCTGGCGATGGTTTTTAAGCCACATCTGGGAAACCGACTGATCTTAGAGGGGCTACGGAAAATGCGGGCGAGATTCAAGGAAATCGACGGTATTGGGCCGGCAGCCTATGCGGATTTCCTTCTCGCTATAGACAGTGAAGACAGGCAACTTCTGATAAGAGACGCTTACGAGAGAGTCAACGCTTTTCTTGACGAATTAGGCGTAGAACCGTACGAGTAAGCAATGGATTGAATATTAAACTTCACCTGCGCCGGATAAATGCACAAAAACTTACAATAATTCTCCCCCCTGCCATCCCGATAACAAGTCGATTCAAGCTAGAAAAGCCGGGTAGCCACCCGGCTTCTATTGCTCTGGGGGGCGTTAAGGGATTTGGACCGGGGCACTCTCTTCAGTGAGTGGGCACCGTAAATGCTCCCCCGGGCGCCGAAGCCCTGCAGGTCGTGTCACCCGGTTTCGGGCAAGAGGCCTCAGGCGGATTTCCAGAGCCCGTGCAGGTTGCAGTACTCGCGGGCGGTGATGCCTTCCCCGGGCACGTCGAACTTGCCCTCGGGGGCGATGCCCGGCTTGAGGAAGATGCGGTAGCTCCGCTCGCCGGCGATGACCTGCACCCACTCGATGTAATGGTCATCCTGCATGGGATGGGCCACCTCGCCCACCTTGACCAGGATGCCGTCGCCGCTTACCTCCACCACGGGCACGTGCTTCTCCACCGCCGCGTCCACGGTGTTTTCCACCTGCAGGACCATGGGCTGCCCGCAGCAAACCAGCTCTCCCTGTCCCGCGTGCATGACCTCCACGATGTTGCCGCATATCTCGCACTTGTAGATCTGCAGTCTCTCGGTCATCTTCCTCCTCCTTCAAGGTCTACGCTTCCCATTACGCTTCCCATTACCTGACGGTCCATAATTACCATATATTACCAATAACTCTTCCGCTCCCGGCGCCGGGGGCGGCCCCGGCGCCGTGGCGTTCAGAAGGCCACGAACTTGTCCCGGGAGGCGCCGCAGATGGGGCACTTCTCGGGGGCTTCGCCCTCGCGGGTGTGCCCGCAGACGCTGCAGATCTGGATGGTGCCCACCTGCACGTCCTCGCCCCTGTCCACCGCCTCCTTGGCTTTCCTGTACCACTCGGCGTGTATCTTCTCCGCCTCCAGGGCGTAATGGGTGCTGCGCACCGCCCCCGCCTCGTCCTGCAGCTTTGCCGTGGCGTTGAACACGGGGTACATCTCGTTTATCTCGTAGGTCTCGCCGTTTATGCAGGTCTGTATGTTTTCGGAGGGGGAGCGCAGCCCTCCCAGGACCTGCAGGTGGTTCCCGGCGTGCACCCTCTCCGCGTAGGCGATGGCCCGGAACATCCTGGCCAGCTCGCCCAGTCCCTCCGCCTCCGCCCTGTCCGCGAAGAGCTGGTACTTCATGTGCGCCATGCTCTCCCCGGCGAAGGCGTCGTTCAGGAATTTCTCCGTCATCTCCCGCATGCTCATACCTCCTTGCCGTCTCCTTTTATTCTCTTCCCGCCCCCTCACAGCGCCCCCTCTCGGCGCTTGTTCCGATTCTTGCCCGTCTTCTCTCTTCCGGGGCGGGGGTTCCACCTCGATATGATTCCCTGCCGCAAACGCCGTGAAACACGGTGGCGGAGCGCACGGCTGACATAGCTCATATCACTCACCCCCAGTCCCGCGATAGCATAATGCACGCTTTCGCCCCGCCGCGCGCAGGTTTTTCGCTCTCTATCACTCTCCCGTCCCGCGGTAACATCCGCCCCCCGCTTTCGCCAGCCGTGATCGCCAGCTTTTCGATCTCGCCCCGGCCACCTTACGGCGTCCCCGAAGAAGGGGATGACGGGCCGGCCTCGTCCCGCCTCACGCGGTTTTGCAGGCGTGACTTGCATCGGTGCTGTTTAAGGCGCGCATAGCGTGGGAAACATGGCATTGCTGGGCACATGCCGCGTCTTCGACGGGCATGCGCGGATGGCCGGCATTCCCGGTGGGAAAGACCTGCGGGGCCGGCTGACGGCAGGACGCCTGCGAGAGGAAAGCTCTGGGAATCGCGCACGGAAGGGGCGCGGACGGGAAGAGCAGGAGAGGTCATGGCCGCTCTCATGGACAGGCCCGCGGATATCATCGCGGCGGCGTGCGAGGGAAAGGACGTCGCCGGCTTCCGCCTCGTGCCGCGCGACTTCCGCAAGGGCCGGACGGAAAGGGAGACCTACTTCAACCTCTTCCTCGCGCGGGAAGGCACGCTCTCGCGGAATCCCGTCGTGCAGGGGCTTTTCTTCATGGGGAGGGGAGAGCACATCAGGCCCTGGATCGAGTTCCGGTTCGATCCGCACGCCGCCTTCCCGGACGGCGGAGAGGTGGACCTGGATGAAATGGGGCTCACCGGCGACGTCTTTTCCCTCCTCGGGAGCCTGATACCCCCGGGAGGTTCCATGATGGTCATCTACGGTGCCGAACGCCACCCCCTCTCCGCTGAGACGGAGAGCGGGCTGAAGCGGAAATTCCCTCCCCAGGCGACCCCCATAGGCTACCGGCTGTGGGAGGCCGGCTTCCGCTGGTACAAGGACTGGTATTTCCCGGAAGGATGGCTGGAGGGAGCCATGAAGCTGCAGGCGACCCGCCCTCTGGACGACGACATCCGCCTGTTGCGGGAAGCGCAGGCGAAAAGGGAGCTGGAAGGATTTGTCTACGAGATGCGCCGGCGCAGCGTCCCCGACCCGGAGGCGAGAAGGGCCCTGGCGCGCGCGGAGGAGATACTTTCCGGCCTGGACGGTAACGCGCCGCCTCACTGAACCCGTCCCGCCGGGCCGCATCCTGCCATTTTATCTATGAGAGTCATGCCGGCCGCCGGTTCCTCCATGGTCCACGTTCCCGGAGCCGCGGGTACGGGACGCTCCCGGTATGCGGCGGAGGGTCTTTCCCGGCAAAGGATTTTCGGGGCGGAACGTGGAATCGAATATACAGCCTCATCTCGAGGGGAAAGGAGGGAAGTTGCAGGACGCGGAGGCGGGAGAACTCGAGCGCGGGCCTCTCGGTGCGGCTGATGCCAGCCGGGTGGTGGTCACCTGGCCCCGCTCTCCGAGCCCGCTGGCGACCCTGCTGCGGGGCAGCGATTTCGATGTATCCCGTGCCGGTGATCCCTCTCCCTTCTCCGCCTTGAGCGGCGCGCGCGGCGGCCCGTGATCGCGGGGTTCACCCTCCCGGGGAGCCACCCTTTTCACCGGGTGTTGCGGAGCGCGTTCATGTCACGTCCACCAGGGAGGAGATGCGCCGTACCAGCCCTTGCAGGAAGTCCCTTTGGGTGACCGTGAGCTCGATGGCGCCCTCGGGGCAGACCTCCACGCAGTGCCCGCACCCCCGGCATCCTTCCCCGATCACGGCATGGCCGCCCTCCAGGCGGATGGCCCCGGCGAAGCAGGCTTTCTCAACGCAGGTCCCGCAGCCCACGCACCTCTCGGTGACCCTGACCTCCACTCCCGGCATGCGGTGCACCTTCCCGGATATCTTACCGGAGAGGGAGGGTATTATCCTCCACAGGCAGCAGCAGGGGCAACAGTTGCACACGGTGAGCAGCTGCTCGCCCGGCTTGACGTGCAGCCATACCGTGTCCAGCTTGTTCCTGCCGATGAGCTGGTAAAGTCCCGCTTCCCGGCATTTCCGCAGGTGTTCCCTCGCCTCCTCGCGGGAAACGGGATGACCCAACCTGGGATTTATTCCCATGGCGGCTTTTCCCATGAAGAGGCAGCCGAGATCGACCGGGTAATCCCTGCAACCGCTCGCCTCGCGGCAGATACAGGCGTTCATTATCCAGAGATAATTGGCCTGGTCGATGAAATGCTCCACCACCCGCGAGGGAAGGACCACGCTCTCCCCGTCCTCCACGCTCTCGTCCACGCGGATGACCCGGTCCTTGGGAAGGTACACGAGGTCGTCCCCTCCGAAAAGCCATCCGTCCAGTATCCCCCCGATGACGGGCGCCCTGGTCAGTTTCGCCAAGGTGAAACGCTGCGGAAAGGTCTTCTTCAACAGGTTCACGAACCACAGGGGACTGGACAAGCTTCCCTCCCTTCTACGCGGTGGCCCGAGCCCTCCATCTCGCCACGCCTTGATTATCGCCGAATGCGCCTGCATGCGGTAGTCTTTATCGGCCCCAAGGGGAGTTGATGGCGGCCGGACCGGCGAGGCGGCGGCCGCCGGCCTCGCGTGCGCGCAGGGAAAGGGATTGGTTGCGGCCCGTGGCCGGTGGATAATAGGGGATAACGGCGACGTGCCGCGGCGGGGGAGCCGGGGGAACGGCAAGGCGCGGAATATAGAAGAGAAGGAAGGGAGGACCAGGCCGATGCGCGGTGTGAGGTCTTCCGGGGATGGAGAAGCGGCACATCGTGTCGCGGAGGAGAAAGGCGACCTGGTGTTCCTTCCCCTGACCGTGGAGCGCTGGGACGACTTCGAGGAGCTTTTCGGAGAGCACGGCGCCTACAGCGGTTGCTGGTGCATGTGGTGGAGGGTCACCCGCGCCCGCTTCGAGAAGCAGTTGGGCGAGGGGAACCGCCTGGCCATGAAGGCCATCGTGGACTCTGGGGAGGTACCAGGCATCCTCGCCTACCACCGGGGAAGGGCGGTGGGATGGTGTTCGGTGGCCCCCCGGGAGAACTTCGCGGCCCTGGAGAGGTCACGCAAGCTGAGGCGCGTCGACGACAGGCCGGTGTGGTCGGTGGTGTGCTTCTACGTGGCCCCCGACTACCGGCGACGGGGTCTCATGCGCCCGCTGCTCGAGGCGGCCGTCGCCTACGCGCGAGAGAACGGTGCGGAGATCGTGGAGGGTTATCCCGTGGACGTCCCCGACAGGCTCACCGGTTCCTCCGGGTACATCGGCCTGAAGCCCGTCTTCCGGGCGGTGGGCTTCAAGGAGATCGCCAGGCCCTCCGAGTCCCAGTCCATCATGAGGTACGAGATTTCACCGCCGCCTGGTTGATGAGGTGGGCCATGTAGCCGGCGCCGAAGCCGTTGTCGATGTTCACCACCGCCACCCCCGGGGCGCAGGAATTGAGCATGGTCAGGAGGGCGGAGAGCCCCCCGAAGCTGGCGCCGTAGCCGACGGAGGTGGGGACGGCTATCACCGGGCAGCTCACCAGCCCTCCCACGATACTGGCAAGCGCGCCCTCCATGCCGGCGACCACCACCACCACGTTGGCGTCGCGGAACACCTCGCTGTGTGAGAGCAGGCGGTGCACGCCGGCCACTCCCACGTCGTAGAGGCGCTCCACGAAGTTGCCGGTGAGCTCGGAGACCAGGGCCGCTTCCTCGGCCACCGGGATATCCGCCGTGCCCCCGGTGACCACCACGACCTTCCCCGCCAGCTCTTTCCTCTCGCGCCGGATGACGATGAGGCGTGCGAGAGGGTGATATTCGGCTTCCGGGAAACGCTCCTTCATCTCGCGGTAGAGTTCCTCGCTTGCCCTCGTCAGAAGCACGCTCCCCGTGTTCTTCTCCAGCAGGGACTGCACGATAGGCTGCAGGGTCTCCCTGGGCTTGCCCTCGCAGTAGACCACCTCCGGCAACCCCTTGCGCAGCTCGCGGTGGTGGTCGACGTGGGCGAATCCCAGGTCGGTGACCGGCTCCGCCGCCAGGCGGGCCGCCGCTTCCGCCGGGTCCATCTCACCGCGGCCGACCCGCTCCAGGATCTCCTCCAGCTCATCCCTGCGCATGGGCTCCCTCCTTCCGGCTGTCGCCGCTCCCGCCAGGATGTTCATGGGCACTGCAACACCCTTCCGTATAGTATAAGGGAAAGGGCTGGGACAGGCAGCGAGGGGAAGGGGGTAGGCGTCGAGGTGCCGCTCTGCGGGGAAATCCCATGAGACCTGCCGGTATCGGCCGGTGAATCGCCGTGAATACTTACCTGCCTTGCCGGCGGTCCTGACCCGGGGCGCGCGAACCCCTGCCTCGCGGGGCACGCGCACTGCCGTGCGGGGAGCAAGCGCAAAGCGCAAGCCCACGAAATTGATTGAGGGTGCGGAACAAGCCCGACCCGGAAGGCCTGTTATGCGTAGCGGGGCACTGCAAGCAGCGCCCCGTTGCTTCAAGCCATCGTCTGCTGGATTTTACCAGCTATTATAGTTCGAGCGGCGCTCCGGCTTCGGGCGAGCCTCGTTCACCCTCAACACGCGTCCCTCGAACTCCTTGTTGTCCAGGCTTGCGATGGCGGCCTTGGCTTCCTCCTCGTTGGGCATCTCCACGAAACCAAAGCCGCGCGAACGACCGGTCTGACGATCCGTGATGATGCTCACCGTGTCCACCACGCCGTACGACTCGAAGAGGTTCCGCAGGGAGTCCTCGGTCGAGCCGTAACTCAGGTTTCCTACGTAGATGTTCATCTTGCGCTGTCTCAGCTCCTTTCTCAGCCTTCTCCGCAACGACAACCTTTAAGCGCGGAGAAGATGCCCCCGTGCGCAGGCATCCTCAACATTTTAATTAAATCCGGGATATAAAGTAAAGGCATGTGGCGCAGAGCGCCGCTAGGTGAGCCTTGAGGGGCGACCGCTTCCGGCAGGCAAAGGGCAAAGGTCACCGGAAGTCGCCCAGTTTCTTGTGCTTGTCCACCGGGCGGTCGAGCTTGTCCACCGGCTTGTCCGTGTCGTGGAAGCAACTCCCCGGTTTCTCGCTCTCCTTCACCTTGGCGTAGATGACTTCCTGCAGGAAGGCCAGGGCCGCCTCCCGGTCGCGGTCCAGGATGATGCGCTCCAGCTCCATGCGCTCCCTCTCGCCGAAGGAGATACCCCAGGTCCTCAAGGATAATCACTCCCTTCGCTCCGGGCGATCCGTGCCCTGCGCCCTTTGGCCCGTCTCGCCCGCAGCCCGCGTATCCTCCCGCGGCCCACGACCCCCAACGGGCGCGCCTCACCGCACATACTATGATATCGCCCTCCGCCGCCTGTAGGTACGTGGACGGGAGGGGTGATGCATCCCCGCGGGGCTTGACCTCCCGGTGGCGGTTGATAGAGATGAACTTCCACGGTATGCGCTACCACACGAATCGCGTTACCGCCGTTCGCTCAGGTATAGCCGGCGTGGTCCCCGCCGCCCTCCATGTGCCTGGTGACGGGGTTTCCGCTCCGTGAACGCGATTTGCCCCACGGGTTTTCCGGCTGTGCCGATGCACGCATGACGTTACGGCGCTTCATGCGAGGTTGGCTTTCAAAGGATGCGGAGGTTGCCTGCGCCCACCTTCTCGTATCTAATGTATATGGGTGCGTGTCTCGGTGGCCACGGAAAAGATGAACTTGCCTGGCATGTTTCTGGGTCGACACGGGACGTGCGGCGCGTATAGCGGCTGATCGGCATTGTTGCAGTCCATGCGATGCTTGTGCGGGGAAGGGGGGCTTGTGATGGTGAACGTGGCGACAGGTGACGACGTTTACGTGCGGCTGCGGGAGTTCCTGGACCGCCTGCCCAGCGGTTTCCCCGCCACGGAGAGCGGGGTGGAGCTGCGGTTGCTGAGGAAGCTCTTCACCCCGGAGGAGGCCGAGCTTGCCATGCGGCTGCGCCTCTTCCCGGAGCCCGCGCGGGTGATCGCCAGGCGCTGCGGGCTGGGAGAAAGCGAGGCCGCGGAGAAACTGGAGGACATGGCCAGGAAGGGACTGGTGCTGCGGGTGTTCGGCGGGAGGGAACGCTTCTACCTGGCGTTACACTTCGTGGTGGGTATCTACGAGTTCCACCTTAACGACATCGACCGCGAGCTGGCGGAGATGTTCGAGGAATACATCGAGCACGCGGGAAGAACCCTGCCCAAGCAATACAGGGTGGTGCCGGTGGGCGCGGCGGTTCCCTCCGCATCCCGCGTGGCGCCCTACGACCGCGTGCGGGAGCTGGTGTCCCGCTATGAGGACATCGCCGTGGCACCGTGTATCTGCCGCAGGGAGAAGGGCCTGCTGGGCGAGGAGTGCGATAAGCCCAGCGAGACCTGCCTGACCTTCGGCGTCGGTGCCCAGCTCTACGTGGAGAACGGGCTGGGCCGAAGGATCGACGCCGCTGAAGCCCTGGCGGTGCTCGACAGGGCCGAGGAGGCGGGTCTCGTCCTGAACGCCACCAACGCGCGGGATATCGTCAACATCTGCTGCTGCTGTTCCTGCTGCTGCGGGGTCCTGCGTGCCCTGAAGCTCGAGGAGAGGCCGGCCGAGGGCATACGTTCACCCTATTACGCGGAGATCGACCCCGCGAGCTGCGACCTCTGCGGGACCTGCCTGGAACGCTGCCAGATGGAGGCCCTGCGCGAGTCGGATGGTTCCATGCGCGTGGACCGGGACAGGTGCATCGGCTGCGGGCTCTGCGTATCCACCTGTCCCGCGGGAGCCGTCAGGCTGGTGACCAAGGAAGACGTCCCTGCGCCATATGCCAATTATTTCCACAACCTTGCTGGTGTGGCGGGGGGAAGGGGGTTGCCTTTCGGGAAGATGACTCCCGTGATGCGCCTGACGAAGATACCTGTGTTCCTGCGCGTCCTGCCCTACCTGTACAAAACGGGCCTCGTTACCCCGGTGGTCAACCTCCTGGCCAGGAGGGGCTGGGTCTAGGCGTCTTTATGGGCATCATCGCCATCTTTGGGGTCAGGCCCCGTCCATGGGCCCCGTCCATGGGCCCCGTCCACGTCTGGGGTATATTTAAAAGGTGCCGGTTGCTTCGGACAGGGAGGATCGAGATGGGCGGCCGTGTCAAGGTCAGGGATTTCGAGGGCAAGAGAGTCTACCTCGTGGGGGGATCGAGCGGCATCGGGCTGGCCGCGGCAAAGCTCCTGGCACGGGAGGGGAGCGACGTCGTCGTCTTCGCCCGCGGCCGCGAGCGCCTGGAAGCCGCCGTGGGCGAGATGGAGAGGGAAAGGAAGCGGGAGGGGCAGCGTTTCGCCTGGAGGCAGCTGGACGTCACCGACCACCAGCAGGTCGCCCGGGTGATGGATGAGGCGGTGGCCGCATTCGGCCCCCCGGACATCCTCATCAACTGCGCCGGGCGCGCCCGCCCCGGCTACTTCGAGAACATAAGCTACGAACAGTTCGACGAGAGCATGAAGATACACGCCTACGGGGCCTGGAACACCGTCTCCGCCCTTTATCCCCACATGAAGGAGAGGGGAGGCTACATCGTCAACACCTCCTCCGTGGTGGGGTTCATGGGCGTCTTCGGCTACACGGATTACGCCGCCTCCAAGTTCGCGGTGGTGGGTTTCAGCGAGGCCCTGCGCAGCGAGGCCAGGCGCCACGGCATCGGGGTCTCCGTCCTCTGCCCTCCCGACACCGACACCCCGGGCTTCGCCGTGGAAAACCTTACCAAGCCGCCGGAGACCGTGGCGGTGAGCGAGGGCGGCGGCATCATGCGCCCCGAGGAGGTAGCCGCGGCCCTGCTCGGTGGGATGCGCAGGGGGCGCTTCTTCATCGGCCCCGGCTCCGCCGGCATGATCTACCGCGTGAAGCGCTTCCTCCCCTGGCTGGTGGACATGGTCATGGAGCGGGCGATAAGAAAAGCCCGCAGATGAGGGAGGGTGGAGGCAGTCGGGCAACCGCATTCATCATGCATGGATGCCGCCAGTGTTGATGCAGGAGGTAAGGGCGGTGCGGGCGGAGGATGCGTCAAAGATAGCGGTAATGTAAGCGTGGGTCACGGATTTCTCCGTGGTTGCGGAAAAGAGCCCTCGCGGCGCCTTACCATGACGTGAGCCTCCCGGGACGGTAGAAGATGCCGTAAGGGCAGGTTGCGGCGAGAACATGTGCGCCGATGAGGAAGTCGCGGGTTCGGAAGGCAGGGAGGGAAGGGAGATGGCTGAAATGGCTGACGAAGTCTATATAAGGTTGCGAGAGTTCCTGGACGGATTACCGGGAGGTTTCCCGCCCGAAGCCGGCGGTTTGGACATCGAGTACCTGAAACGGATGTTCACACCCGAGGAGGCAGAAGTCGAGCTGCACATGAAACCGGTTCCTGAACCGGCGTCAGCGATCGCGTGGCGCTGCGGGAAACCGGAGCAGGAGACGGAGGAGATCCTCGAATCCATGGCGGGGAAGGGGTTGATCCTTCCCGTTCCCACCGGGGACAGGAAGCTTTACATGGCCCTGCAGTACATGACCGGGTTCGGTGAGCAGCTGTTGGCCTACGGATTAGATTCGGAAGCAGCAAGGCTCTGCCTGGATTATCATGAGCGCTCGGGCTTCATGGCTGCCTTTGCCACGCAGAGGCAGATGCGTGTGGTGCCGGTGAGCGAGGCGGTGGACGCCACCCCGGCGGTGGCCACGTATGACCGGCTTCGGGAGATGGTCATGAAACAGGACATCATAGCCGTCACGCCATGTCCCTGCCGGGTCTCGAATGAGAAGGCAGGCCGGAAATGCGAGCACAGCATCGAGACGGAGCTGAGCTTCGGTTTCGTGGCGGAGTGGAGGATTGACAATGGCTTTGGGAGGAGGATCGGCAAGGACGAGGCCTTGAGGATCATCGACGAGGCGGAGGAGACCGCGCTGGTCCTGGCACCGACCAATACCCGTGAAGCCATAGGGATGTGCATGTGCGGCGCCTGTTGCTGCCACTGGCTGCAGGGGCTGAAGATGCACCAGCGGCCCGCAGATCACGTGCAGTCGTCTTACCAGGCGAGAATCAACACCGCGGCATGCAGCGCCTGCGGGACCTGCCTGGAGCGCTGCCAGATGGAAGCCATAGTAGAAAAGGGGGACGCCATGGAGGTGGACACGGCCAGGTGCATCGGGTGTGGTCTCTGCGTGTCCAAGTGTCCGGAGGGAGCGGTGTCGCTGGTTGCCAAGCATGGGGCAGGGGAACCCTCGCCCACCTACCTGGGCATGTTCGCCCGGGTTGCCGGTGAGCGGGGACTTCCCTTGGGAAAGGCGGAGTGGCTGATGAATAGAGCCTCCCTTGCTACCTTCATGAGATTATGGAAAGCAATGCATAAACTGCGCCTGGCAAAGCCGGTGATAAGCTACATGGCGAAAAAGGGGATGGTCTGAACGATTTGATGGAGATAAGCGGCGGGAAAGGCTTCTCCTTATCTCGTCCGTATATAGCAGCTTCCACGCGGGAAGGCGATCATCGCCCCGCGTCACCATGCGTGGCGCCGCTCCCGCATCTGCGTCGGGAATTGCACGCGTCATCAGCGGGAACGTGTTGCGAAGAATGAAACATGGCGGGTTGAATTGAAGACGACGCATGAGAGATACAGGCGATTTCGCGGGATTCTCGTGCTCGCCCTTGTCCTGGCGCTGGGTGCCGCACCGGCCGGATGCGGAAGATCCTCTCGGGGCGGAAACGGGGGCGAAGACGGCGGCAGTGGCGGTGACGACGGTGCCCTGGACGCCCTCACTCTGGAGCAGAAGGTGGGGCAGCTCTTCCTGGTGGGCATCGAGGGCACGGAGGTGACCCCGGAGATCGAGCGGCTGTTCCGGGAGGTGCACCCCGGAGGAGTGGTCCTCTTCTCTCGGAACATCGTCGATGAAGGCCGGCTCAAAAGGCTCATCTCGGACCTGCAGGAGCTATCGCACGCCGACAGTGGCCTCCCTCTCCTGGTGGCCGTGGACCAGGAGGGAGGGGAGGTCTCGCGCCTGGGGTGGCTCGAGGACCGCGTGCCCCAGGCGCAGGTTGCGGATCCCGAACAGGCCTACCGGATGGCCCTCGCCAGGGCGCGGGGCCTCGCGGAGGTGGGGATCAACCTCAACCTGGCCCCGGTCCTGGACTTGGGGGTGCGCGGGGATTTCCTCACCCGCCACCGGCGCACCTTCAGTGGAGGCCCGGAGGAGGTAGGCGAGATGGGAAAAAGTGCCATCTCAGGCCAGCGGGACGGCGGCATCCTCTCCTGCGCCAAGCACTTCCCGGGATACGGCGGCATCGACTACGACCCCGAGAACGAAAGGCTCGCCGTGGTGCCCTCCCTTCCCGAATTCTCGCAGTTCCAGGCGGCGGCCGCCGCGGACCCGGAGTTTGTGATGACCGCCAACGTCATCTACCGCGAGCTGGATCCGGAAGTCCCCTTCACCCTCTCACCCTCCTGCATCGCCTTCCTCAGGGAGAAGGTGGCCGGCGAATACCTGGTCGTGAGCGACGACCTCGCCAGCAAGGTGCTCAAGGAGGCCTACGGGCTAGGGAGCACCGTGGTCCATGCCTGCAAGGCGGGCGTGCAGGTGCTGCTCATCTCCGGTTATGAAAAAGGGGATGTCGAAACGGCATACACCGCCCTCCTGGAGGCGGCGCGCAGCGGCGAGATCACCGAAGAGGAGCTGGACGCCCACGTTGCCGGTATCCTCCGCCTCAAGCAAAGACTCCGACCCCAGCACGGGGGTCAGAGCGGGGGATCGTGTCCTCGATCCACGGCCGGAGTTGACTTGCGATGATCTATATTCGGGAGTAAACGGGAACGGTGCCTTCGTCGCCGGCTCCCATGCGAATGATCTGCCGGGACCAAGGGTGAAACCGCGCTTTTCCGCAACGGGGGTGGCGGGAACATGCTTCTCCGGGACATGTCACGCCGGCGCGCGATCCGCGCGTCACCTTGCGTGCATGCCGTGCGCGCTTTTCGCGTTGCCGGGAATGTCGCCACCGGCAAGTAAAATACGTAGCGTGGCTGCAGGCAAAGGATGGCGATACCAAAGGAGGTGCGCCGTGGACGCACAGGTGATCACCTGCCCCCAGTGCGGGTACGAGATACCCTTGACCGAGGCCATCTCCCACCGCATCAGGGAGGAGATGGAAAGGGAATTCCAGGCCCGCATGGCCATGCAGCGGAAGGAACTGGAAAATAAGGAGAAGGACCTGCTTTCGCGGGAAGCGGCCCTGCGGGAAGCCGCGGGACGCGTGGAGGAGGAGGTGGCGAAGAGGCTGGCCCTGGAGAAGGAAAACCTGGAAAAGGCTGCCAGGGAGAAGGTCAGGGGGGAATTCCAGCTCGAGCTCAACAACCTGGAGGAGGAGCTCAAGGAAAAAGGTGAGAAGCTGAAGAAGATGCTGGAGGCGGAGCTCCAGCTGAGAAAAGAGCAGCGAAAGCTCAAGGAGGAAAAAGAGGCCATGGAGCTGGAGATCGCCCGGCGCCTTGACCGGGAGAGGAAATCCATGGAGGAGGCGATACGCAGGGGCGTGTCCGAGGAGTTCGTCCTGCGGCAGAGGGATTACGAGGAGAAGATAAGGAACCTCACCGAGCAGATAGGCGAGCTCAAGCGGAGGGCGGAGCAGGGTTCCCAGCAGGCCCAGGGGGAGGTCCTGGAGCGGCAGGTGGAGGAGGAGCTCAGGGTGAGCTTCCCCCAGGACCGCATAGAGGCCGTGTCGACGGGCAGGAAGGGAGCGGACATACTGCAGGTGGTCTGCGACGACGCCGGAAGGGAATGCGGCGCCATACTCTGGGAGGCGAAGAGGACCAAGGCATGGAGCGACGGCTGGCTGGAGAAGCTCAGGGAAGACCAGCGGGAGGCGGATGCGGACATCGCGGTGATAGTGAGCACCGTGCTTCCCCGGGACATCAAGGGCATCGGCCTGAGAGATAGGATCTGGGTCTGCGACTACCCCTCCTTCACCGGGTTGGCCACCGCCCTGCGGGCCGGACTCATTCAGGTATATACCGCGAGGCAGGCGGAGGTGGGAAAGGGCCACAAGATGGAGCTCCTCTACGATTACCTCTCCGGGCTGGAGTTCCGCCAGAGAGTGGAGGCGATGGTGGAAGCCCTGCGGGCCATGCACATGGACCTGGAAAGGGAAAAGACGGCCATGCAGAAGATATGGAAGAAGCGGGAGAAGCAGATGCAGAGGATCCTGGCGAGCACGGCCGCCATGTACGGGGAAATGCAGGGCATCATCGGGGCCTCCATGCCGGAGCTCGAGGCCCTGGACCTGAAGGCCATCGCCCCCGCCCCTGACGACCCGGAGGAAGGCGAGGTGGTGCTGTAGGAAACAGGCAGTCCCCTGCGCCCGTGACACCCAAACCTCCCCGCACTCTTTTTGTGTACCCTCAAGGTGGGCTTGTGGGTGTTTCTCATCTCCGTTATGAAAAAGGGGATGCCGAGACGGCATACGCCGCCCTCATGGAGGCGGCGCGGTCCGGCGATATCGCCGCCGGCTTCCGTACGCTCAGGTTACCGGGGGTCCAGGGCATGAAACCAAGGCAGGTGGGCATAGATGCATGATGTGCGTTGCGTGGTGTGCGCTTTCCTGGCTCTCGCCATCATCGCCACCATGGGCTTCTTGGCGGGATGTGGACGGGCCGGGAGCAGCGGTTCAGCCCGGGAGGGAGGAGGATCGACCCCCGGGGAAGGGGAACCGCTCCTGGAGGACGGTGAAACGGCTCCTGGCGAAGAGGGATCGGTCTCGGAAGAAAGGGGAGAGGTTATGCCCGATGCTGAAGGGGAAGAAGAAGCCGTCGTGCTGACGGTGGTGTACGACAACAACCCCTACCTCGAGGGGCTGGAAGCCGCGTGGGGTTTCGCCTGCCTGGTGGAGGGCAGGGAGAAGACGGTACTTTTCGACACCGGGGGCGATGGGGATATGCTTCTCCGCAACATGTCACGCCTGGGCATCGATCCGGGGATCATTGACGCGGTGGTGATATCCCATGCTCACAGCGATCACACCGGCGGGCTCTCTCGCCTCCTGCGGGCAAACCCCGGTCTCGAGGTTTATCTACCCGGCTCCTGCCCTGAAGGGCTGAAGGAGTCGGTGAGGTTATCCTGCTCGCGCCTGGTGGAGGTTTCCGGCGCCCAGCGGATCTGCGAGGGCATTTGGACCACCGGGGAGATGGGCGGCGAGGTGAGGGAACAGGCGCTGGTTATCCGCAGCGGCGCCGGCCTCTTGCTGGTGACCGGCTGCGCCCACCCCGGCGTGGTGAAGCTGGCCGGGAAAGCGGGGGAGGTTTGCTCGGAGGAGGTCTGCGCGGTCATGGGGGGATTCCACCTCGGCGGCGCCGGCAGCGGAGAGGTGGAGGCCACCATCTCCAGACTCATAGCCCTGGGGGTGCAGTATGCCGGCCCCTGCCACTGTACGGGGGACATGGCTACGCGGGCCTTCCGCGACGCCTTCGGAAGCTGCTTCATCCAGGTTGGGGCGGGAAGGAGTATAAGCTCGACGGACATTTCCCAGTGATCCCCATGGCTACATGGCTGATCGATTTCGGCATCTTGAAAAGCTGCACGGCGGCGCTTCTCCACCGGTCTCGTGCCCAGGCGACCCTTCGCGACCAGGCGCTTCATCCCCCGACCGGCGGACATGGGGCAGCAGCTCCCGGAGGAGAGGCGGGGTGACACGGCGCGCATAAGGGTGTTCGGCAGCAATGAGAACTTCGCTTCCAGGGCGGGCCCTATGCGCCGCTCCATTTCGGATCGCGTTTTTCCATGAAGGCCAATGCGCCTTCTACGGCATCCTTGCTGGTGATTATGGCTTCGAATCTCTCGGCGCTGAATTCGTAGCCGCCCAGGCCCCGGTTGATGGCCTCCTTGGTGAATCTGACCGCCAGCGGGGCCGCCCTGCGCATCTTGCCTATCATGGCCTCCACCGCGGACATGAGGTCTTCCCGTGGCACCACCTGGTTGACCAGTCCGATACGCAAGGCCTCGCGGGCGGATATGCGCTCGCAGGTCATGATGAGCTCCTTGGCCTTTGCCCGCCCCACTTCATCCGCCAGCCGGATCATGGCGTAGGGGCAGGTGACCCCCCTCGTGGGGCCGATGAAGCCGAACTCCGCCTCCTCCGCGGCGATGATCATATCGCACATCAGGGCGAGCTCGGCTCCGTGGCCCAGGGCATGGCCGTTTACCGCGGCTATGACCGGCTTGGGGCAATCAGTGAGCTTGATGGCGACGGAATTGCCGGATGATACGTCCAGTTCCTGCCTGATCATGGTGATCGCCTTTACCGGATCGCCGAAATCCGCCCCCGAGGAGAAGATATCGCCTCCGCCGGTCAGGACGATGAAGCGCAGGCTTTGGTCGGCCGCGGCTTCGTCGATGGCGCGGCCCAGTTCCTCGGTAAGCTCGAGAGAGATAGCGTTCTTCCTCTCGGGCCTGTTCAGGGTGATGATGGAGTAGTCGTCCTTGACCTCATACAGGATCGCCCGGAATCCCATTTTCTCCCCCCTTAACGGATCCTCACTCATTTCCCGCGCTGCTATGTATCCTATCATCTCGCGGGCGGGAATGACGCTCAAACCCGCCTTTCGCTTCTCCGGGGTATGCTGTCGGCGCCCTTCCCCTTCGAGTCAGAAAACGAAAAAGTATTCCACCAGCAGAGAACCGGGGGGCATGCCGTGCGCATGCCGTGCATGCGGGCGACGCCCGGTGGTAGAATATTTTCCGTGCCGGTTCCCGGCGCGGGCGGGTGGATCATCGAAGGCAGGCGTTCCCGTTGTCTCGAGAAAGAAGGTGACCTGATGCCGAGCGCGAGATTTCGTGTCGCCAGGCTCCTGGCCAGGTTGACATCAATCCTCCTCTTCCAGGCTTTTTACCCTGTGAAGTACCAGCGCTTCTTTTTCTCCAACGTCGTCCCGTTGTTCTCGATCAGGGCGGCGGGGGTGAAAAGGGAACACGCCGCGGTGCCGGGAATACCCGCGGAGTGGCTGATCCCCGACGACGCGGAGAGCGGACGGGCGCTGCTCTATCTCCATGGAGGCGGGTACGTCATCGGTTCCATCAGGACCTACCGCAACATGGTATCCCACCTGGCTTCCGCCGCCGGGTGCCGCGCCCTCTTGATCGAATATCGCCTGGCGCCCGAGAACAGGTTCCCCTGCGCGGTCGAGGACGCGGTGACGGCGTACAGGTGGCTGCTGTCGCAGGGATACGACCCCGGGAACATCGCCATAGCGGGCGACTCCGCCGGAGGGGGCTTGGCGGCCGCGACGCTGGTCTCCCTGCGGGATGCGGGCGAACCACTCCCTGCGGCCGCCATGCTCCTGTCCCCCTGGACCGACCTGGAGGGCACGGGTGAGAGCCTGGGGACCGTGGGCTGGAGGGACCCCATGCTGAACAAGTGGATCATCCGCAAGATGGCCGCCTCGTACCTGGGCGACGCGGATCCCAGGGATCCCCTGGCCTCGCCCCTGTACGCGGACCTGAGTGGGCTTCCACCCTTGCTCATCCAGGCGGGCACAAGCGAGATCCTGCTGGACGATGCCAGGAGGCTGGCGGAGAGAGCCGAGGAAGCCGGCGTTTCGGTGAAACTGGATATCCGGGAAGGGATGTTCCACGTGTGGCAGTTCTTCGCCCCGCTGGTCCCGGAAAGCAGGGAGGCCCTGGAAAGGATTGGCAGGTTCTACCGGGAGAAAGTTGGGGCGAAAGCCGGGTGAACCGCCCCGGCCAGGGCGGGAAAATACCAGATCCTGGATATAGCCGCGCGCATCACCCAGGACTTCCTCCTACTGGGCTCGACCAGGGACCACTTCATCCCATGCGGCTTCTACAAGAAGGTGATAGACGGCCCGGTAAACGTGAGGTCGCTCACCTTCATGCTCTTCACCGAGAAGGAGCAAGCGGAAAGCCGTTGCAACGTGGGCAATCCACGCCTGGCCCTGGACACGATATTGCATTGGATCGCGGAAGGAAGCGGTTAGGGCGGGGATCGCCTTTCTTGCTCGCGCAGTATCGGGTACCGGAGAGAGCGATGCCAAGGAGGCCCTTCAGGCCGATCGCTCCTGTGGCTTGTGGAAGTCTGCGAGGCAGAAACCGGGATCTGCGCATTCAGCGGGAAAGCCTGGTCCGTATGGCAATCATGAGTTTTCAATCAATCGCTTGGCGGGCAAGAACGTGAAAGGCGAGGCCGCTGGGCCTCGCCTGCTTTGCTGGCTCCCCGGGAGGGACTCGAACCCCCAACCTAGTGGTTAACAGCCACCCGCTCTACCGGTTGAGCTACCGGGGAACGCCACTTTTTTGCCTACTCTATGCGATTTTCACGCCCCTACGCGCCGAGCGTTTTCGGGCCGGCTTCAGATTATATGATACCACGCAGGCGGGTACAAGGTCCGGCGGGGGCGAAACAGCCTAATGCGTACCCCAGGAACCCCCCCGGATGGCTGCGGGGAATATCCTTCGTGGCCGGGGCGGGACCGATGGCGGATCGTTGCCACCGGGGAGACGGGGAGGAATGGCATAACCAGGTCCACGGTCGCCGGTAGCGGGAGCCCTGGCGGGAGTCGCAGGGATCGCGATGACGCGGATGGAGCTGATATTCACGCGTGGTCAGGCCATTAAGGGAACCCTGGCGGGAGTCGCGGGGATCGCGATGACGCGTAGGAGTTGCGGCGACCCGACCCCCTCGTGTTAGAATCTTCCCGTCCGGAAACGAAAAAGGGGGGCATCATCAGCTGACGGGAAACGCCGGAAAGCGCCGGGCAATTCCAGAAGTAGCCGCAAAAAATCGGTAAGCACCGGGGCGGTAAGCACCGGGGGGCACCGGGAAATGCCGGGAGGCATGGGGGGAAGAAAGGGACACGGGGAAGCATCAAGAAACACAGGGAACAACGCCTCCGCGATCTCCCGTGGCGGCCGTGCGAAATGAGACACCTCCCCCACCACGAGGCTTTCATCGCACCCGCGACGCGTCTGCGAGGGGCACCGGGAAATGCGTAGGGTGGTCAGGCTCGAGCAACGAAGGCGCCTGAGGGAACGCCGGGTAGAGTTTATCCTGCTCACCCTCATACTCATAGCCCTCTTCTTCCTGCTCTTCATCTTCCTCTCCATGCACCGGGAGGGAGGAATGGAGGCCCAGACCCGGGCGCAGGCCATCCTCCCCCTCCGGATAGGGGTCGATGGTGACCTGGCGGGCGAGATCACCCCCCTCGTCCAGCGCTTCCAGGACGCTCGCGCCGACGATCCCGTGGAGGTGGTAGAGGACGGCGGCTCCGTCGTCATCACCAGGGTCCCCTTCTTCGTCTTCAAGGGATACCGGCGGGAGATCCTCTCCGTCCCCGCCCTCAGGCTGTGGGCGGGTGACCGGGAGAGGATACTGCGGCAGGCGAGGAGCATCTGGCTATGCGGCGATGAGGACGGCGGGAGGACGGAGGAGCTGGCCGACTTCCTCGCACGGGAGCTCGCAGCGCTCCACCCCGAGATCACCCTCAACGCAGTGGGGGACATCATCCCTGGCAGGAAGGTGGCCATGAAGATGGCCCAGAACGGCGTCCTCTACCCCTTCCGGGAGGTGGCGCCCCACGTCAACGGCGCCGACATCGTCTACGCCGACCTCGAATGCCCCCTCTCCGACCGTTACCCGCCGCCCTACCAGGGTGTCGATTTCATCGCCCCCAGCGGGACCATCGAGGGGCTCAAGCTGTGCGGCATCGACATCGTCTCCCTGGCCAACAACCACAGCACCAACTTCGGGACCGCTGCCTTCACCGACACCCTGCAGCTGCTGCAGGCCAACGGCATCGCCTACGTGGGGGGAGGCTACAATGCGGACGAGGCATACCGGCGCGCCGTCATGGACGTCAAGGGCACCAGGATATCCTTCCTCGATTACAACTCCATCCTGGGGAGCATCAACGCCACGCCGAGCCGTCCGGGCGTGGCATGGATAGACATGCAGCCTTTCGCCGCGGATGACCCGGAGGATGTCGCCATGGTGCAGGCCGCCATCCGCGATGCCAAACGGGACTCGGACTTCGTGATCGCGAGTTTCCACTGGAGCGAGGAGTACAAGAAGATCCCCTCGCCCTCGCAGAAGAAGGTGGCGCACGCCGCCTGCGATGCCGGCGCGGACATGGTCATCGGCACCCATCCCCACTGCATACAATCCCTCGAATGGTACGGGGACAGCCTCATAGCCTACAGCCTGGGGAACTTCGTCTTCGACCAGATGTGGGCGGACTACACGCGCCAGGGCATCATCCTGCGCTGCAGTCTGGTGGGCGGCGAGCTGGTGGACGTGGAAGTGGTCCCTTACCTGATCTGCGACTACTGCCGCCCGGTGGTCCTGGACCCGGCGAACGGCAGGCGCATCCTCGACGAACTCCTTGCCATCTCGGATCTATAGTCGTTCTCCTCGTGCATCGAAGCTCTTCCCGGGGCGGGGGAGGGCTTCCGCAGAGCGTACCCACCGGGACCGCTTCCACGGGCACCTCCCCTCGTCGAGGCGGGATGCCCGGCATTGAGCCGGGCCGCGGGAAAGGATGCCTGGCCCCGGGTCAATGGCGCGGGAGAACGATCTCAAACTGGCAGCGTACAGTGTCTAAAGCGATGTCTGGTTTGTGACGAGATTATATTTGAAATCCGTGGCGACTTCACCGGCGGGAGTCCGCCGTCGGGAGGATAACGTTCTTCAACGGGAGGCAAGAGAATGGAACCATATGAGCCCTACCAGCAAGGAAACCCTTCATCCCAAGGCCCGAGAGCCAGCTTCTTCACGCGCAAGCTGGCCTCTAAGCTGCGGCAGAAGGGGATAGACATGCCGCCTTCCGTTGCCGCCTTCCTCGACACCCCCCTGTGCTGCCTGGATGAAAAGCAGGTCGCCTACTTCGAGGGGAAATTCCGCCCCCTCATCCCGCGGCTCATCGCCGTCCTCGAGGAGGTCTACGAGGAGCTGGGGGCCGACCGCGAGGGTTGGGAGGACATGCTCACCTACAACGTCAGGCGGGAGACCCCCATCGGCATCTGCGCGAGGGCGGTGCTGGTTAAGAAGGAGCGCGAGGCGGAGGATATCCTCACGCAGGACCTGCGGGCGGCCCAGAGGACGGTGCGCATCGAGAGGCCTCTCTGCTTCAGCGAGCCCCCTTCCTGAGCGGGCCCCCTCCACCACGCCGGGCGACGCCGGCGAACCGGGCGGGCCTTCCACTCGCCGTCCCTCGACAGGCTTTTCCCCTGAGAGGTTCACGGGCTAGAACCAGGTAAGAACCAGGCAAGAACCAGGCACAGATAAATATTGCCACGTGCTGCGGGGAACGGACGCCAGGACGAGGTCCCCTTGCCCGTGCCGGCATGGAAGAGGGCCCGCTGCACCGATGAGAGCCGATCCGGTATCGATGTCGACTGCGCGTTCGCCTTCCACGTGATGGCAGGAGAGAGGGCCCACTACACCCCTCTTACCTGCGCGGTTTCATGGACATGGCGGGCCCCGCCCGCCTTTGCGCTGCATGCCGTTTGTTATAGAATTGACCTCATGAAAGAGGAGAACGCCAGGGGTTGGGCGCTCGAGAACGCCAAGGTCATCGCGGATCTCATGACCGGCGTGCGCTTTTTTCTCTCCCTGCTCATCGTCATCTGCGCCCTCTTCGCCGAGCCCTCGCTGCTCCCCCTGGTCGTCTGCCTCACCCTGCTGGGCTGGACCACCGACGTCATCGACGGGAAGATGGCCCGCATGGACCCCTACGGCCGCAGGACATGGATCGGGGACAGGGATTTCGCCGTCGACATGGTCTTGATCTACAGCGGCCTGCTTTACTTCATCACCGCAGGCTTCGTCCCCTTCTGGCCCTTCCTCTTCTACATGGCCTTCGCCGCCGCCACGGCCATCGTCTGGACCAAGAAGTCGGTGATGATGGCCGTCGCCGCCCCCATCGCCGCCATGCCCATCGTCTTCTCCTTCCTGCACGCGAGGCTGTGGGGATGGGTCTTCCTGGGGTGGATCGCGCTTGCCCTGCTCTGCAACTGGAAGCGCTTCGTGCGGGAGATCGGGGAGTTCATCGAGGATGTCGAGAAAGGATGAAGGCCGGGTTTCCGGAAGCACCTCCCTGGGGGCCCCAAAAGGCGACCTGACCCCGGACGATCACCTGAAAAGGCAGATCGAGGCCCTGCAGGAAGTAAGCCGGGCCATCGTCTCCGACCTCTACCTCGAGGACATCCTCAAGCTCATCGTCATGGTCACCGCCGAGGTCATGGATTCCAACATCTGCTCCCTCCTCCTGCTCAACGAGAAGGAGGGGACCCTGGAGATCCGCGCCACGCAGTCGGTGAGCGATGATTACCTGAACAAGCCGCCAATCCGGCTGGGGGAGGGGATCGCGGGCATGGTGGCCGCCGAGAACAGGCCCATGCAAGTTCGCGATGTAAAGACGGAACCACTTTACGCCAGCAAGAGCGTGGCCGAGAAGGAGGGTCTGTGCTCGCTCCTCTGCGTGCCCATGTGCGTGAAGGGGAGGGTGATCGGGGTGCTCAATTGCTACACCTCTCAGCCGCGCGAGTTCACCCCCCAGGACGTCAGCCTGCTCACCGCGGTGGCCAACCAGGCGGCGGTGGCCATAGAGAACACGGAGCTCCTGGTGAAGACGCGCATCATCCAGGAGGAGCTGGAGACCCGCAAGCTGGTGGAGCGGGCCAAGGACCTCCTGGCGCGCAACCTGGGCGTCAGCGGGGAGGAGGCCTACCGCCGCATGCAGCGCAAGTCCATGAACACCCGCAAGTCCATGCGCGAGATCGCCGAGGCCGTCATCCTGGCGGACGTCGGCGAGGACTGACCCCGGCAACGGGCCAGCACCGGGCGGTAACGCGGGGACGGAGGCCTTTTTGGCTTGCCAAAACAAAAGACCGCCGGTCAAACGGCGGTCTTTCCTCTTCCGAACAGGAGTTGGAGTGGCCCGTTTGAGGGCCGACCCGTTACCCCTTGATTATCTTCCAGGCCTCCTCCTTGTCCGCCTCCATGATGTAGGGGATGCCGGAGATCTCCGCCGCTTCACGGGTCAGCGCCGCCAGGTCGTCCCTGGTGATGTACTCCAGGGCGAACTTGCGCGCCCCGCACATGAGCTGCGACAGGCCCTGGGCGAGCCGCTGGAAGTAGGTATAGACACCGATGGCCCCGGCGGGTAGTTTCTCGAAATCCTTGCCCAGGCGCTCCTTGAGCATCACCCCGGAGTAGAAGACCTCCTCCATGGTGTTTCCGTACCTCTCGATATACACCGGCAGGTCGCCTTCCTTTACCCGGGCGCCCACCGTCTTTCCCACCATTGCGGCACAAAGCGGCCCCCGGGCCATACCTATGGCCTTCACGTAGGGGGCCCCCAGCGCTAGGCCCTTGAAGAGCTGGTCCTCGAGGACGAAGCCACCGGCGAAAGCGACCGAGGGGACGTACTTGCCCTGCTTGGCCAGGTAATCCACGTACTGGTAAGTCAGGCAGCATAGTTCCACGGTGGGGATGCCCCACTCGTTCATCATCCTCCACGGGCTCATCCCCGTTCCACCCCCCGCGCCGTCCACGGTCAGGAGGTCTATCCTGTTGTCGGAGGCGTATTTCACGGCGCGCGCGAGGTCCACCGGCCGGTAGGCCCCCGTCTTCAGGAAAACCCGCTTTGCGCCCATCTCGCGCAGCTCCTTTACGCTCTGGGCGAACCCTTCCTCCGTGACCATGCCCAGGCGGGAGTGCCTCTCGAATTCCCGAACCCCTCCCGCGCGGAAGGCTTCCTCCACCTGGGGATCGTCAGGGTCCGGAAGGACGATATACCCTTTCTGCTTCATGGAACGCGCTTTTTCGATGGTATTCAGCTTGACCTCGCCGCCGATGTCCTTGGCGCCCTGGCCCCATTTGAGTTCCACGGTCTGGACACCGAGCTTGGTCAACACGTATTCCGGGACCCCGAGCTTGGTGTCCTCCACGTTGAACTGCACCACGACATCCCCGTATCCGTCGAGCTGCCAGTCCCGGTAGGACTTGATGCGAAACTCCATGTCCGGCGACCTGACGACCTTGCCGTTCTTTATCTCCGCCTCGTCATCCATGCCGCAGACGTTCTCTCCCACCGTGAGCACGCACCCGGAAATGGCCGCGCCTCCCGCCAGGCCTTCCCAGTTTCTCTTGGCCACGTTGGTTGAACCCAGGCCCGGGATCACGATGGGGAGCTTAAGCGTTAGCGGGTTCCGGTCGCCGATGACCGTTTCCAGGTTCACGTTGGTGAAGATGGCATGCTCGCTGTCCGCGGGCACGCCGTGGGCTCCCGCCGCGGTCCCCATGATACTGAAATGCGACAAGTCGATGGGGTAGTCCTTCTCGGAGGCAGCGGTCATGATGCCGAAGGGTTGAGGGTAGATCAGCTCCGGCCCCCGGTAGGCCGACTTCCCTATCTCGCACATACCGATGCATCCCTCCACGCAGGTGGCGCACATGCCGCTGAAGGGGCTGACGCTGTCGGGCGTGCGGTTCTTGGACAGGGTCGCCGCGGAACGGTTGTACTTGGTCATGGTCATGGCTCGGATTCCTCCTTCACGATCTATTCCTTGCAGGGAAAAGCTTCCAACTGGACGCTATCCAGGCATGCATTGCACAGCTGTCCGGGCTGCAGCGGTCCCGGGCAGGGGAGTTCGCATACCGGGCAGACGTAAAGGCACGCGCCGCATTCCCGGCACACCTCCGACCTGGCATGGAAGGGCATGGCCACCTCGCGCCCCACGCCGCGGTCGGCGAAGCCGATGGCCCCCGCCTGCATCTGCTCCCTGCACATGCGCACGCATAGCCCGCAGAGGATACAGCCGCGGTCCTCGGGCCGGAAGCGGATCTTCGTCACGCCGTACTTGCTGGCCAGGCACTGCAGGGTGCGCGAATTGGGGCAGGAGGCCAGCAGCAGCTCAATGATAACCTTGCGTGCCCTGCGCACCCTTTCCGAGTTGGTGCGCACCTCGATGCCTTCCTGGACGGGATAGGAACAGGAAGCCGTGAGGCGGGACCTGCCGCCACGGATGATCTCCACGATGCACACGCGGCAGGCGCTGTAAGGGGAGAGGCCCTCCACGTGACAAAGGGTCGGTATCTCCACGCCGTAATACCTTGCCGCTTCCAGGACCGTCCAGCTCTCTTCCGCTTCCACCGACTGGCCGTCGATGATCAACTTCACCATGGGATCACTTCCTTACCACCGCTCCGTACTCGCATACCTCGAAACAGATGCCGCATTTTTCGCATTTCTCCGGATCGACGAGGTGCGGCTCCTTCTTCTTGCCGCTTATGGCGCCCACGGGGCAAGATTTCCGGCAGCGCATGCAGCCGGTGCATTTCTCGGAGTCTATGGAAAAACTGATGAGAGCTTTGCAGACCCCGGCCCGGCACTTCCCGTCCCGGATATGCTCCACGTATTCCTCCTCGAAATAACGGATAGTGGAGAGTACCGGGTTGGCCGCCGTCTGTCCCAGGCCGCACAGGGACGTGTCCCGCATCACCTCCGCCAGCTCCTTGAGAAGCTCCAGCTGCTCCATGGTGCCGCGGCCCCCGGTTATGTCGTCCAGGATGAAGAGCATCTGCTTCAGCCCCTCGCGACAGGGGACGCATTTCCCGCAGGATTCACCGCTGAGGAAGTCCACGAAATAGCGGGCGATGTCCACCATGCAGGTGCTCTCGTCCATGACGATCATGCCGCCCGACCCCATCATGGAGCCCACGTCGTACAGGCTGTCGAAATCGACGGGAGTGTCCAGGAGCTCCTCCGGGATGCAGCCCCCCGAGGGCCCACCCGTTTGTACCGCCTTGAATTTCCTGTCCCCGGGTATGCCCCCTCCGATCTCGTAGATGATCTCGCGCAGGGTGATGCCCATTGGCACCTCGACCAGGCCGGTGTTCCTGATCTTGCCCACCAAGGAGAATATCTTGGTGCCCTTGCTCTTCTCCGTACCTACGGCGGCGTATTTTTCGGCTCCCATGTTGATGATGAGGGGAACGTTGGCCCAGGTCTCCACGTTGTTAAGGTTGGTCGGCCTGTCGTACAGGCCCCTTACTGCGGTGTGTATGTGTTTCACCCGCGGTTCTCCCAGGCGCCCCTCGATGGAAGCCATGAGGGCGGTGGACTCGCCGCAGACGAAAGCGCCCCCGCCGATGCTCACGTTGACGTCGAAGCTGAAACCTGAGCCCAGGATGTTTTCGCCCAGGAAGCCCAGCTCACGCGCCTGCTCTATGGCCTGGTACAGGTTCATCACCGCTAGGGGATATTCGTGCCTGACGTACACGTATCCTTCGCTGGCCCCGATGGCGTAGGCGCCGATGGCCATCCCCTCCAGCACCATGTGGGGATTTCCTTCCAACAGGCTTCGGTCCATGTAGGCGCCCGGGTCACCCTCGTCGGCGTTGCAAAGCACGTACTTGATACCATCACGGGCCACGGCGTCACGTGCCGCCTTCCATTTGCTGGCAGTGGGAAATCCGGCGCCGCCCCTTCCCCTCAGTCCGGCCTTTTCCACTTCGGCGACGATCTTCTCCGGGTCCATCTGGAAAAGGGCTTTCGCCAGGGCCGAGTAACCACCATGGGCGATGTAGTCCTCTATTCTGCAGGGATCCACCATCTCGTTCATCCCCAGCAGTTGCCGCTTCTGCTTGCTGTAGAAGGGGACCCTGGATTCGCGATCGATTGGTTCTCCGGAGATCGGTTCCCTGTAAGTGAGCTCGGTGATGACCTCCCCGCCCAGTACCGTCCTCTCGATTATTCCCTCCACGTGCTCGGGCGAGAGGTGTATGTAGAATATGTCCTGCGGTTTTATCACCATGAGCGGCCCCATTTCGCAGAACCCATGGCATCCCGTGAGTCTGAGTTCGACCTTTTCCGAGAGACCGTGCCTCTCCAGCGCTTCCCGCAACGCCTCGTACACGGCTCCGCACTCGTGCGCGCGGCACCCCGTGCCGCCGCATATGGTAATGGTCATGGAATATTTCTTTCGCCCCTCTATTACCCTCTGCCGGTATTCTTCCAGCTCGGACGGTGACGCTATTTTTGTGGTGCTGATCATGTTCTCTCCTCCTCGACCACCTGCTTGAGAAGCTTCTTCACCCGGGAGGGAGTCATCTCGCCGTGGTATTTCCCGTCTATCACTACCACGGGACCGAGGGCACAGGCCCCGAGACAGTTGACCGTTTCCAGGGAGAAGAGCATGTCCTCGGTGGTGCCCCCGGGTTCAATTCCCAGGATGCGCTTCAGCTCGTCGAGGACGCCCGGTGAATTGCGGACGTGGCAGGCCGTTCCCATGCAGCAGACGACCGTGTGCTTGCCCTTGGGCTCGAGGGAAAAGGCCTTGAAGAAGGTGGCCACGCCATAGATGTCCGTCAACGGTATGTCCATTAACGTGGAGATGTTTCTCAAGGCTTGTTCGGGCAGGTAACGGTATTCCTTCTGCGTCTCGTGCAGGATCTGTATGAGGCTGCTTCTTTTCCCGCCGTATTTCTCCACGGCCTTCATTTCCGGTGACAGCTCTTGCGCCATCTCTACCTTCACCTTTCTCTTGAGCTCAAACAACAAGAAGACGCAAACAACAAGGAGACGAAGTTTCCGGGGGACAACATCGTCTCCTGCACACCTCTTCGTGTGATTATTTCGGGAAGATTTTATACACAGTGGGTGAGGCAGTCAATAGAACGTGCCGAACGGGGTATTGCGACGGAAGCGTCTTCAGCGCTTGATGGCCCAGGGAGCGGGGGGCAGGTTGGACATGACGGCCTGGACGGCGCGCACCAGGATCTGCTCGCAGCTGTTACGCGTGATATCCTCGTGGGTTATCCAGTAGACGGACGCCGCCTCCACCATGCCCACCAGCACCACCGCGTACATCTCGATGTCCTCGCCGGATATCAAGGCGGTATTGGTGAAGAGGCGGATGTGTTCCGCCACTATGCGCACCAGCTCCGCCCTGATACTGGCGACGTGCCTTGCGACCTCCTGGTCGAGGCTCATGCCCACGAAGAAGAGGAGTATGAACCCCTGCCGGAAGTTCTCCACGAAGTCGAGGTAGGCCCGGATGTCCTTCACGATGGCGGCCCTCCAGCCCATGCGTTCTGGGAAGGGCTCGGACATGGCGCGCATGAGTTCCTCGCCCGCCTGGTCGACGACGGCGATGAGCAGGCTCAGTTTGCTGGGGAAATGGCGGTACAGGATGGGCTTGGTGACGTCCGCGCGCTCCGCGATGGTCTCCATCCTCGTGCCCTGATACCCGAATTCCACGAAGGTACGGGACGCGGCGTCGAGGATGATCTTCCTCCGCACCGCAGCGGGCACGCGCTTGTCCTTCTTCTTGCCTTTATTTTCCATGCAACCTCTTTGTAAGCGCGCGTTTTACCGAATATTTACGTCGATTTTGTTAAGTTTCTCAAGGTTAACATCCACGGTGACACTTTATCCCAAAGACGTTTCACGCGCAATATTTTTCCAGCGCGGAAACGCAAAGCGATGAACGGCGTTTTTGCCCCGTGCAGAACGGGCATGTCCGCCTTGCGGCGCGCGCAAAAGGCGAAGACCGGGCAACAGTGAATGGTTGGGTAACGTCACCCGGCGTTCCGGCGTCACCCAAAGGTTACCTGAGTAAGGACCCCCGGCGGGTCCGCGGTCAAAATCCGCGGTCAAAATCCGCGGTCTATATGTTGATGCCCAGGAAGCGCCCGCCCAGTTCCTTTACCGTGGCGCGCAGCCGTTCGACCTCTTCGGGCATGAGCTCGTCCGGGAACTTGCCCCCGACGTTGGAAGCGATCTCAGCGAGGCGCGTGGAGGCTTTCACGAAACGCACGATGGTGGCGAGGTCGCCCTTCAGCTTCATCTTGGCCTGCATCATGCCCTGCACGATGTCCAGCTTCTTCCTGCCCACGTCCATCCAGCGGTCCGCCGACCCGGTGATCACGAATTTGCCCGCTTCCCCCGCCGCGGGGGGCACTATCCTCGCCTTGCGGCATTCCCCGCGCGAGAGATCCAGGAAGATGTAGAGGTCGATGTCCAGGCCGTAATTGGGAGCCTTTAACACGTGCAGGACCACGCTCCCGTCCCAGTCCCGGGCCGCTTCCCTGTACACGTTGTCCTCGTTTATGGCCTTCTCGTACATGGCCACCCATTCCGGCGTGAAGAAGATGTACGGCTTGGGCTCCGACTCCATCCTTTTCGCCACTTCCTCCAGGTAAGCCTGCTCCCATTCCTCGGTTCCGTACTGCAGGGACATGGGCGATACCTCCTTTCCCGGCTAGCCTTCCTGCGAGGTGCAAAAACCCCTCTTGAGCGGGGCTGCCATCCGTGGATTGCACCTTACTTCCATCCCAGAAGCCAGGAGTATTATAGGTAATCGGCCGCTTGATGTAAACCTCGGGTAACAAAAGGGGTCTCGTCGCCGCCGGGAGATGGCGCATGGCCGCGTCGGGGGTGATGCTGCGCGCTTGCGCGGGCCCGCACGGGCGCACATCCACCTTTCCCCCGCCGCCGCCAGTCCCTATAATATACGGAAAGTCGAGTGCGGGAGGCGGGTGAAAAAACACCGTGGAAAAGGGCGTGATCTTGCTCGCGGACGGCAGGCATTTCACCGGCACGCCCTTCGGAGCGCGGGGGGTGCGCACGGGGGAGCTGGTCTTCAACACCAGCATGAGCGGTTACCAGGAGATCCTCACCGACCCCTCCTACAAGGGACAGATCGTCACCATGACCTACCCCCTCATCGGGAACTACGGCGTGAACGCCGAGGACGTGGAGTCGGGCGGTCCCCAGGTGGAGGGTTTCGTGGTGCGGGAGTGCTGCCGCTATCCCTCCAACTGGCGCGCCACCCATTCCCTGGAGGAATACCTCGCGGAGCACGGCATCGTGGGCATCGAGGGGGTGGACACGCGCGCCGTGACCCGGCACATCCGCTCCCTGGGGGCCATGATGTGCATAATCTCCTCGGCCGACGCCGACATCGCGGAACTCAAGCGCATGCTGGACGAAGCGCCAGCCTACGTGGGCGTGGACCTGGTGGAAAAAGTCACCTGCAGGGAGCCCTACCGCTGGGAGGACCCGCGCGTCCCCCCCATGGGGCGCGGCGTCTTCCCCGACGTGTCCGGGAACGGGAAGCGACCCCTGCGGGTGGTGGCCTACGACTGCGGCATCAAGCGCAACATCCTGCGCATCCTCGCCGCCCTGGGGTGCGAGGTGCTGGTGGTCCCCGCGGACACCAGCGCCGCCAAGGTGCTGCAGATGGGGCCGGACGGCATCTTCCTCTCCAACGGCCCCGGGGACCCGGCGGCGGTGACCTACCTCATCGAGGAGGTGGCGAAGCTGGTGGGGGTGAAGCCGATATTCGGCATCTGCCTGGGCCACCAGATACTGGGCCTGGCCCTGGGGGGCCGCACCTACAAGCTGAAATTCGGGCACCGCGGCGCCAACCAGCCGGTGAAGGACCTGCGCCGGGGCAACATCCTCATCACCGCCCAGAACCACGGCTTCTGCGTGGACCTGGAGAGTATCGCCTCCCAGGTCGAGCCCACCTTCGTCAACCTCAACGACGGCACCCTGGAGGGGTTCCGGCACCGTCGCTTCCCCGCATACTCGGTGCAGTTCCACCCCGAGGACTCACCGGGCCCCCATGACGCGGTGTACCTCTTCGGCGACTTCATCCGCGACATGCGCGCCGCGCGAGGTGAGGGACATGCCTAAGCGCACGGACATACGCAAGATACTCATCATCGGCTCGGGGCCCATCATCATCTCCCAGGCCTGCGAGTTCGATTACTCAGGGACCCAGGCCTGCAAGGCCCTCAAGGAAGAGGGCTACCAGGTGGTGCTGGTCAACTCCAACCCGGCCACCATCATGACCGACCCGGAGATGGCCGACCGTACCTACGTGGAGCCCATCACTCCGGAGGTGCTGGCGCGCATCATCGAGAAGGAGCGGCCCGACGCGCTCCTGCCCACCCTGGGCGGACAGACGGGCCTGAACACGGCGGTTAAGGTGGCGGAGATGGGGGTGCTGGAGGAATACGGCGTGGAGATGATAGGCGCCAACCACCAGGCCATCCGCAAGGCGGAGGACCGCGACCTCTTCCGCCAGGCCATGGCCTCCATAGGCCTGGACCTGCCCCGCTCCGGGCTGGCCCACAGCATGGAGGATGCCCGCGCCGTGGCCGCGGAGCTGGGTTTCCCCCTCATCATCCGGCCCGCCTTCACCCTGGGGGGCACGGGCGGCGGGGTGGCCTTCAACGCCGAGGAGCTCGAGCGCGTGGCCGCGGCGGGCCTGGAGGCGTCCATGATAAGCGAGATCCTCATCGAGGAGTCGGTGATGGGATGGAAGGAGTACGAGCTGGAGGTGATGCGCGACCTCGCGGACAACGTGGTCATCATCTGCTCCATCGAGAACTTCGACCCCATGGGCATCCATACCGGCGATTCCATAACCGTGGCCCCCGCCCAGACCCTCACGGACCGGGAATACCAGCTCATGCGGGACGCGGCCATAGCCATCATCCGGGAGATAGGGGTGGAGACGGGCGGCTCCAACATCCAGTTCGCGGTGAACCCGGACGACGGTCGCATGGTGGTCATCGAGATGAACCCGCGCGTCTCCCGCTCCAGCGCCCTGGCCTCCAAGGCCACCGGCTTCCCCATCGCCAAGATAGCGGCCAAGCTGGCGGTGGGCTACACGCTGGACGAGATCCCCAACGACATCACCCGCGAGACGCCGGCCTCCTTCGAGCCCACCATAGACTACTGCGTGGTGAAGATCCCCCGCTTTACCTTCGAGAAGTTCCCCGGCGCGGATCCCGTCCTGGGCATCTCCATGAAATCGGTGGGCGAGGTGATGGCTATCGGCCGCACCTTCAAGGAGGCCCTGCAGAAGGGGATCCGCTCCCTGGAGATCGGGCGCTTCGGGCTGGGAAGCGACCGCAAGGAGCTCTTGCATCCCCGGGAGATGGCCACGGCGGAAGAGAGGGAGGAGGGCCTGCAGCGGGTGCGGGAGAAACTCGCCACCCCCAACGCCGAACGCCTCTACTACCTGCGCTACGGTTTCCAACTGGGAATGTCTTCCAGGGAGATGCACGAGCTCTCTGGCATCGACCCCTGGTTCCTCGAGAACATCCGCGAGATCGTGGAGGAGGAGGAGAGGCTGCGCGGGCGCCGCCTCGCGGAGATGGGGGACGAGGAGCTCTTCCGCGCCAAGTCCCTCGGCTTCTCCGACGTGCAGCTATCCTTCCTGCTGGATTGCGGGGAGGACGAGGTGCGCGAGAGGCGCCGCCGCTCGGGGATTCACCCCGTCTACAAGCTGGTGGACACCTGCGCCGCCGAGTTCGAGGCCTACACGCCCTACTATTATTCGACTTACGAGAGGGAGGAGGAGCCCCTGGCGGGACCCCACGTGCACGCGTCACGGCCCAAGGTGATGATACTGGGAGGGGGTCCCAACCGCATCGGTCAGGGCATAGAGTTCGACTACTGCTGCGTGCACGCCTCCTTCGCCCTGCGCGAGGAGGGGTACGAGTCCATCATGGTCAACAACAACCCCGAGACGGTGTCCACCGACTACGACACCTCCGACCGCCTGTATTTCGAGCCCCTCACCCTGGAGGACGTGCTGGAGATCATGGAACGCGAGAAACCCTGGGGGGTGATCGTGCAGTTCGGGGGGCAGACCCCCCTGAACCTGGCGCTCCCCCTCATGCGCGCGCACGCCCCCATCATAGGCACCAGCCCCGAGTCCATCGACCGCGCCGAGGACCGCGACCGTTTCAAGGCCCTGCTGCACAAACTGGGGCTGCGCCAGCCGGAGAACGGCACCGCCATGTCCTTCGCCGAGGCGCGGGAGGTGGCGGGGCGCATCGGTTACCCGGTGGTGGTGCGCCCCTCCTACGTGCTTGGGGGACGGGGCATGGAGATCGTCTACGACGACCTGGCGCTGGAGGAGTTCATGCGCGAGGCGGAGGACGTCTCTCCCGACCACCCCGTGCTCATCGACAAGTTCCTGGAGGAGGCGGTGGAGATCGACGTGGACGCGGTGGCGGACGGGAGGGACGTGGTGGTGGCGGGGATCATGGAGCACATCGAGGAGGCGGGGATACACTCCGGCGACTCGGCCTGCGCCATCCCCCCCTTCTCCCTGGGGGAGGCCATGGTGGAGGAGATCCGGGAGGCCACCCACGCCCTGGCGCGCGAGCTGCAGGTGGTGGGGCTCATGAACGTGCAGTACGCGGTGAAGGACGACCGCCTCTTCGTGCTGGAGGTCAACCCGCGCGCCTCGCGTACCGTGCCCTACGTCTCCAAGGCCACGGGGGTCCCCTGGGCGAAGGTGGCCACCAAGGTCATGATAGGGAGGAAGCTGCGGGAGCTGGGCATCACGGGCGAGGTGGCGATCGGGCACATCGCGGTGAAGGAGGCCGTGCTCCCCTTCAACCGCTTCTTCGGGGTGGACACCATACTGGGCCCGGAGATGCGCTCCACGGGGGAGGTCATGGGCATCGACCGCGACCTGGGCATGGCCTACGCCAAGAGCCAGATAGCGGCGGGCTCGTTGCTGCCGAGGTCGGGCAACATCTTCGTCAGCGTCAAGGACGAGGACAAGCGGGAGGTGGTGGACATCTCGCACCGCCTTTCGGAGCTGGGCTTCAACCTGTTGGCCACGCGCGGCACTGCGGAGGTGCTGCAGCGCAACGGCATCCCCGTGGAGGTGGTGAACAAGATGCACGAGGGCCGCCCGCACGTGGTGGACTACATGAAGAACCGCCAGATACAGCTCATCATCAACACCCCCTCAGGGAAGAGGCCGCGCAGCGACCAGTGGTCCATCCGCAGTTACGCCGTCCTCTACAACATCCCCCTCATCACCACCATGAGCGCGGCGCGCGCCGCCCTGCACGGCATGGAATCGCTCCTGGAGCGGGGCATGGACGTGAAGCCGCTGCAGGAATGGCATCCCCGGAGATGAACGGGGTAACACATCGAGGCCGGCCACCCTTTGCCGCGCCCGCCGCCAGGCGTTGACGGTACCTGGCCGCGGGATGGGGGGGCGCGCCCCGTCCCCGAACGCGGACGGGGTTCCGCCCGGGGACATGTCCGACACGGGGGCGTATCTCATTCACGCGGGGGTGTTATGAGCTTGCTCAGCACGATGGAGTTCCCGGGGTCGTAGTATTCCAGGCTCAACAGGTACTCGTCCCACTCCTCCCCCCGCGGGAGGTTACCGCCCCAGAAAGTGAGGGCGATGTAACGGGTGGAGGAGGGAGGGATGCGGGACACGCTCTCCGGTGCCTCGGGGCAGGTGGACGTGAAGCGCAGGGGCTGGTAGACACCCTTCAGCGAGGCGCGGGAGAGGGGATCATCCCCCTTTACCAGCACGAGTTGGAAGAGCAGGGGGTTGAGGCTCACGTCGCCTGCCCCCGCGTTCCGCGCCTCCACGGCGAGGGAGAGGGCCCTCGTTCCCCCTTCCTCGCTCAAGGCACATTCCCTGACCTCGAGGCCCACGTCGACCCCGCTGAGCAGTTCGCCCGCCACCTTGACCTCGTTGCGGTTCAACTCGGTGGCGGCGGAGAGCCATGCGGCGAAACCCAGGATGATGGCGGGGATGAGCAGGGCGATGAGCATCCTTGACGAGAACATAACCCACCTCCTGCTTCGTCTGCCGGGAGTGTGGGCCGATTTTGCGTCCGCGAAGCAAGAACCAGATACCTTCCGACCAATATCATTATACCTCGCCGGCGTGATGATTTCCTTCCCCGGGGCGTCAGAGAGGGGACCGGAGGATGGAGGCAACGGAATAAGGGTCACGCGGCGCGCAGGCGATCGATAAAATGGGGGAGTATGATGGGGAGGGTATGGAGGGAAGCGGAGAATGCCGCCTTCTTCGCCGGACGCCGACCCGTACGCTGATCGATGATACGGGAGAGTATGGGGGGAGCGGAAAACGACGGAGGGAGGTTCACGAGATGAGCGGTAACACGGCTTTCCGTTTCTTTCGGGAGGATCTCTGTGACGGCTGCGGTATCTGCCTTGAACGCTGCCCCGTGCTCGAGCTTCCGGGGGAAGAGGCGAAGTCGGAGCTGGAAAAGCTCATCCGCGGCGACACGGGTTCGTCCCTCGTGCTGCAGCGCTGCATGACCTGCAACGCCTGCGAGTTCGCCTGTCCCCGGGGCGCCAGCCCTTACGGGCTTGTCCTCGAGCGCTACGGCGAGGAGGGCAAGAAGCGGGGCCTACCATTTATTGCCAAATTCATCTTTCCCAACGAGCCCGAGAACATGTGGACCTCCACGCGTGTGCTCATGGGGGAGGACGAGCTCGCCCTCCTGCGTTCCTGGGAGGATAATCTGAAGACCCCCAGGAAGGAGGTGCTGCTCACCGGTTTCTACAACAACCTCGTGCCCTATGTGACGCAGACCTCGCTCCTCGACGAGTTGAAACCGGCCATCGCGGGCAGCGACAGCATGTTCGGGATGGGGGAGGACGCCTACCGCATCGGGCTCCTGGAGGAGGCGGAGAGGCTGGGCCGGCTGGCCGTCGAGAAGTTCAGCAAGCTGGGCGTGGAGAGAATGTACTGTTTCATGGTGGTCGAGGCCTCCATGTTCACCGACGTCCTCCCCGAGCGGTTCGGCATCCGTTGCGACTTCGATGTCAAGCTGCTCGACGAATGGATACTGGACAGGTTGAGGAGCGGGAGGATCGAGGTAAAGAAAAAGCTGGGCATGAAGGTCACCGTCCACGACAACTGCTGCAGCAGGTACATGGAAGGTACGCTGCAGGACATCACCCGCGAGATGATGGGGTGCATCGGCTGCGAGGTGGTGGAGATGCGTCACAGCAGGGAGAACGCGCTCTGCTGCGGCTGGGCGGGGACCGTCCCCACCCTGTTCGGGCCCACCTCGAGCAACCCCTTCCATACCCTGCTCAACCTCTTGCGGAGCCTCTATCTCAGGCTGCGGGAGGCGGAGGAGACGGGAGCCTCCGTCCTGGTCGCCCCCTGCCCGGGCTGCTACGTCTTCCTCTCGCTCATAAAGGTCCTGACCGACAGCAAGCTGGACATATACCTTCCCCTGGAGCTGGTACAGCTCGCCGCGGGGGAGACTCCCGTGCACAGGAACGAGGAACGGGCATGGGACATCCTCGCCGTCACCACCAACCTCGTCCTCAGGTGGGTCTTTTCCCCCAAGCGCTTCTTCCCCAGGCCGGTGGACGTGGAAGGCCCGCTCCCGGAGGCCCGGCGGGGCGATGCTGCGCGCATAAGGCTTTTCGGCAGGTTGTTCCACGGTCCCCTGGTGCAGAACCCCCTGTCCAGGAAGGCGATAGCCTTCGCCGTCAAGACCCTGGTAGCGGGGTACGGGGCCTACCTGGAGAGGAAAAGACGCAGGTCGAGGCACGGGGGATGATACCCGTCACGCGGCCCCGGCCGCATGGAGAGCCGTCCCGCGGCCACGGCCGCATGGAGAACCACGCCTCATCCCGGGTCCCACGGTGTTCGGCGGACCGCCTCCCGGCAACGGCTGAAGCACCGTTAACCCGCCCAGGGCCTTTTCCTTACTCAGACCCTCTTCTTTATCTTCTCCGCGGCATCGAAGGCCTGTTCGCGGACTTCTATGTCGCCCTCCTTCTGGAGGGCCTTCAGGGGCTCCAGGGCACGGTAGTCGCCTATCTCGCCCAGCGCCTCGATGGCACACAACAACACCAGCCTGCTCCCGTCGCCCAGCAACTCGATCAGGTAGGGCTGGCAGTGGGGATCCCCTATCCTGCCCAGCGCACGTGCGGCGGCGCGGACCTCGCTCACGTTGTCCTTGAGGCAGGCGACCAGCGCGTACACCGCTTCCGGATCACCGATGTCGCCGAGCAGCTCGGCCGCATCCCTCCGGGCGCCCGCCTCACCCCGCTTGAGAGTGGAGATGAGGGAGGAGACGACGCCGCTTCTTCTCAGGGCCGCGGCGGCCTCGGCACGCACCATCTCGTCCTCGTCACGCAACGCCTCGAGGAGAGGGTCTACCGTTTCGGGCGTACCAATTTTTCCCAGTGCCTTTGCGGCGGAAGCCCTCACGGCGGCCCAATCGTCTTTCAGGGTGTTCACGAGAGGTTCCACCGCCTCTGCTTTCGCGATGTTGCCCAAGGCCTCGGCCGCCTCCCTCCGCACGTACTCGTCCCTGTCCCCCAGAGCCGCTATAAGGCCCGTGACCGCGCGAGGGTCGCCGAGCTTTCCCATTGCCTCCGCCGCCGCTATCCTTGTCATCAACCACTCGTCACCCAGCAGGGGTACCAGGTGTTCCACCGCCTCCGCATCGCCGAGCTCTCCCAGGGCCTTAGCCGCCTGCGCTCTCTTTTCCGCGTTCTTGTCTCCCAGTGACTTGACAATGCGGCGGAGTTTTCTTTGCCGCGCGTTTTTCGTGCGGGGTACTTGCATGGATGTCCACCTCCCCACCGAATATCATGCCATGCGCAGGCCGCGTGAGGTCTTTGCCGCTCCTCCCCGAGCGCCCTTCACCGCTCTTCGCCCGCGTTCCCCGTATTTCGGATGTCGGAACAGCCTATTGGCCACACTCCTATTCTTACCCACTTCGCATTCTGATATGCCGATATGTCGACACGGACGCAACTGTCAGACATGACCGCAGGAACGCCGCCGGTGAACGCGAGCCGGATCGAGTGGTGTGAGAGCGGGAGAAGGCGACATGAAGGAAAGCCTTCCGGCTCGCGCGGCTTGTTTGGATCAGCGGGCGGCCAGGCCGTAGATCAGGTAGTCGGCGATGGCGTCGGCGGCGCGGGGGATGTCCACCGTCTTTCCGGAGATGAAGAGGTTCAGGCCCATGTGTTGTATGGCGCCGGAGATGAGGTTGCCGATGGTCTCCGCGTCCACGCGGCGGAACAGCCCCTTGTCCATGCCCCTCTGTATGAGGTTTCGTATGAGGTCGGCAAGGCGGCCCTGCCACGCGGTGACGCGGTTGTCGATCTCGGGGTTCATGCCCATGACCTCCTGGATGTATATGGAGGCGAATTCCAGGTTCTGGTTGAAGAACTCGTAGAGTTCCTTGATGGTGGTGGCCGTCCGGTCCTTGAGTTCCTGGAGGCTGTCGGGCATCTCCTCCATGTTGCGACGCGCGATCTCGTACAGGGTGTTGGTGATGCTGTCGACGAGCTCGACGAAGAGGTCCCTCTTGCTGTCGAAATAGCTGTAGAAAGTTGCCCTCGCCACGTGCGCTTCCTGGAGGATGTCCTCGACGGAGCAGCGGCTGAATCCCTTGCGCGAGAAGACGTGTATCCCGGCGTTCACGATATCGGCTCTCTTGTCGCGTCTGGCCAATGCGCCTCACCTCTTCATGTTGCCGTGAATAGCTTAATACTTTTTATATATTTTCCCTGTTAGATGCAGCCATGTCAAACGGAAGACACGCCGGCGGCCCTTCGCGGGCGCAGGCTCTTCTACGGCACTCTTACTAAAGTTACGTGAGAAGTGGTATGTTTTCCTCGGGTCGTGCGCGACGGGGAAGCCGCGAAAGGGGAACGCGTGAAGGGAAAGGGGAGGAGCGGAAACCGCACCCCCCGCGACCACGCCGGCGTTGCCCGGGCGGGGAGCGGGCAGGTCCGCCGTGAACACGTCCGTCGCGTCGACGGGAACCTGCTCCGCTGCTACGGCGACCGGCCCTGGGCGCCGCGCTTCGAGGGACTGCTGGACGGCCTCGTCCATACCATCCTCTCCCAGAACACCAGCGACGCCAATTCCTACCTGGCCTTCCGGCGCCTGAAGGAGAGGTTCCCGCGCTGGGAGGACGCCGCCGCGGCAGGGGAGGCGGCCGTCGAGGAGGCCATCCGGCCCGGGGGCATCTCCCGCGTGAAAGCGGCGCGCATAGCGGAGCTGCTGGAGCGGGTGAGGGGGGATTTCGGCTCCTACTGCCTCGCGCCCCTCGCGGGGATGGAACCCCGTGCCGCGCTGGCGTATCTCATGGACATCCCCGGCGTGGGGAGGAAAACGGCGGCCGTGCTGCTGCTCTTCCAGCTCGGCCACCCCCTTTTCCCCGTTGACACGCACGTGCTGCGGGTGGGGAAGAGGCTGGGCCTCATCCCCGAACGGGCCGGTCCCGACAGGGCGCACGAGGTCATGGACGCCCTGGTCCCGGACGATATAAAGTACAGGTTGCACCTGAACATGGTGGAGCATGGAAGAAAGGTGTGCCGGGCGAGGAGGCCGCGCTGCGAAGGATGCTGCCTGCGTGACATATGTCCCAGCGCGGTAGTGGCGGTGGGCGTTCGGGGCAAGGGAGAGGACGGGACGGCCGGCTGCGGGAGGCCCGCGACGGGGAGGCCGCGTGGCGGGACGGTCACGTGGTAGATGGCGCTCTGAATGACGCCAAGGCAGTGGACGATGGCCGCGTGACGGCGGCAGGAAACCCGATACGATGGCGCGGTAAGCGGGGAAACCGGCGCGGCGGACCCTCGCTCTCGCGGCGGGAGAGCGGGAGAGGGGATAAACAAAAAGGAAAGGTAGAAAGGGATGGCCATACGCAGGCTCTGTTCGGTCACGGCCCTGGCGCTGGTCCTGCTGCTGGCGGGGGCCGCCCTGGCGCCGGCGCAGGTGGACCGCGCCAGCATCGAGGAGGTCCTGGACCAGGTGGAAGGGATAAGGGGCCTGCGCGCCAGCCCGGATGTACCCGTCGATTTCCTCAACCAGGAGCAGCTGCGCGAGAAGATGATCTCCGACTTCGAGGAGGAGAACCCCGAGGAGGACATCCGCACCGCATCGGAGATAATGGTCATGCTCGGGTTCATGGAACCCGACCTGGACCTCTACCAGCTCTACATAGACCTCTACACCGAGCAGGTCGCGGGCTTCTACGATCCCGAGGAGGACCGCATGTACCTCATCTCCGAGGAGCAGAAGATGAGCGCCATGGACCGCTACATCCTCTCCCACGAGCTCACCCACTACCTGCAGGACGCCAACTTCGACCTCATGCGCCCGCCCTTCCACGACCCCGAGGACGCCGAGGAGGAGACGGACGACGACGCCGCCTTCGCTGCCACCTGCCTCATCGAGGGCGACGCCATGCTCACCTCCGAGACCTGGCTCTCCCGCTACATCGACCTCTCGGACATGCGGGAGATGCAGCGGGAGAGCGGGGAGTTCTCCACGGATGTCCTGGACAGCGCCCCGGAGTACGTGCGCGACGCGCTTCTCTTCCCCTACGAGGAGGGGCTCTCCTTCGTGCGTTATATCCACCGCAAGGGCGGTTACGCCGCCGTTGACCGCGCCTTCCGGGAAGTCCCCGTGAGCACGGAGCAGATCTACCACCCCCAGAAGTACCTGGACGGGGAGAAGCCGGTGCCGCTGGAGCTGGAGGACATGTCGGGTTCCCTGGGCCCGGGCTGGGAGCTGGCCTACGAGAACGTGTTGGGCGAGTTCGACGTCTTCGAGCTCTTCAAGCCCCACCTGGACAACGGTGACGCCGCGCGGGCAGCCGAGGGGTGGGGTGGAAATTATTACCATTACTACCGGGACCGGGAGGGGGACAGGCTGCTGGTCCAGCTCTACGCCTGGGACAGCGAGGGCGACGCGGAGGAGTTCATCTCCGCCTGCGCCGCGTACCTTGGGGGCCGTTTCGGGAAGCGGCTCGCGAAGGGTGAGGCCAGGGGGGCATGGGCCACGTGGTCGGCGGACGAATACCTCTTCGCACTGAAGAAGGACGGGCCGCGGGTGTACCTGCTGCAGGCCACGGACGAGGGGCCGCTGGGCGTCGCCATAGGGAGCCTGGGCGAGGAAGGCGAGGAGGTCGGGGAAGGCCTGCTGGAGAAGGCGAAGGGCGGGGAAGAGAAGGAGGCGGCGCGGGACATCGGCTGGATCGTCATCGCCGGGGTGGCGGCGCTCTTCTTCACGGGCATCGTGCTCATCGTGATCATGTTCGTGCTGCTGCGCCGCCCGCCCACCCCGCCGGCAGGGACGCCGTACGGGGGCCCCGGCGGCTACGGTGGTACCGGCGGCTACGGCGGCTACGGCGGTTACGGCGGTTACGGGGGAGGGGCATACGGCCCCATGCCGCCGGGCGCCTACGGGGGTTATGGTGGCTACGGTGGCTGCGGGGGTTACGGTGGCTATGGTGGCTATGGTGGCTACGGCCCGGGACCTTCCGGGTATCCGCCTGGGACCCGGCCGCCCGGGGTTCCCGCACCCCAGGGTTACCCGCCGCCCCCACCTGCCGCGCCTCCCGCGGAGCCCGCGGGGCCAGCGGGACCGGGGGAGCCCGCGGGATCACCCGCCCCCGGAACCGGGGACGTGCTTCCCGTGACGCAGGCGCCGGAGACACTACCACAACCAGAGAACGCAGACATTACCCCTGGAGCGTCCCCGGAAACGCCCCCGGAGCCGCAGTCGCCCCCCGGACCAGCGGGCTAGCTTCCGGGAACATTAAAGTGCTCCAAGGATTTGTCTTCACCAGGATGAAATGGCCCTCCTCAACCGATAACATCATCCCTGGTGTATCACCAACAACGGCCTCGAAGACACGCTTCCGGGAATAACCAGGGAAAATAAAAACGCTCCAAGGAGTTATGTTCACCAGGATGAAATGGCCCTCCTCAACCGAAAACATCATCCCGGGGTATCACCACCTCCCGGACCCGCGCCTTCGCCCCCGGAGAACGGGTCCCTTTCCTGAAGCTGCGCGCCTTACGCTCAATTGAAGTCCTTCATGTCCCGGCCCCGGTTCCTGGCGTTTGTTCGCGCCTCCCCGTATGCTGGTTCACTACATGGTGAACACTCCATCCCTATCCTTGCTCTCCTCCATCCACGCCTTCAGGAACTCCATGGGGGTGAGATAACCCAGGCTCTGGTGTGGTCTCACGTAATTGTACACGTAATTCCATCTGCAAAGGATCTCGTTGAGC